>JAKAOI010000455.1 GCA_021812265.1 Chloroflexota bacterium
ACAGGGTTCTGGGATGTCCTCCCCAAACTCCCCTTATTCCCTTTTCATGTTCAAGTCTATAAAACGCTCAAATATTTCGCAGTTTATTATTCGCTTCTTCCCATGTTCCCACAGGTCGTTTGGCCGCGTTGCCCAGCTGCAAAATCATGTTAATCACCTGAGAAATAAACTTCAAAAGCAAGATACGATCTTCAGTAAACGCCGAACCGGGCTTGATATTTGGCGCATCGATAACATCGATAGTTAAAATTCCCATCTCGGGTATAATGGCCGGAACAGCAGCCGTAGGGCGCAGCGGAACAGGCACACTAATAAAACTGGTGTATCTTGAAGGCACGGTGTTTTCCGGCGGCGGCAGAAAGGTATCGCTGAGTTTTAATGTTTGATGATTAAATTTCTCTAACAGATCTCTTGCGCGAAACGCCGCCGGGTCATCGCCGTTAGACAGATATTGAAGCGCTTTCTCAATCACCTGAATTTTATTATTTTGCTCCAGCCATTGATAATCGATTACCTCATTTGGATCTTTTAGCGGAAACACGATTACTTTGCCTAAAATGAGCGACCAAGCGCCAAGAGTATCAGGATACGTGAATGGATGGATATAACTTGGGTCTAATTTATCCACCGGGTCGATGTAGGTATTTTCGATAACACACACGCTTCGAGAAATATGCCGTGTGCGGTTCATTAACGAAAATGGTTTTTTAAGGGCCAAGCCAACCCGGGTTGTTCCCGGCTGGAATATTGTAGAGCTGATAATGGAGCCGACAGCTGAAAGCGCTTGAGACGGCACATCACCGATTTGCTGATGTAGATCGCTGATTGCTCGCGTAAAGGCTTCGCCGACATTTTGCAGCACATCTTTATGCCGCTGCAAAACAACCATATCCGCTTCGGTAAAAAACGAAGCTATTTCCGGTTTATTCAGCAAAACTGTTTCTACAGATTTTTTTGCCGGATGTATCGCCACCTGAAACAAAGATGTGTCTTTTTCGTTCGGCCGGATGAATATCCGACGGGCATATGTGGACCATCCTTTTGATTCCGGATTATACGTTGCGACAATTTCATTAAAAGATCGTTCATAATCCGAAGCTAATCCGGCGCTGCCCAGTGAGCCTGCGCTGCTTTGGGTGATTGTGGATGTGTCGCCGGTGTTGTCGTCTTTATTATAGACTTTGGCTATAGGAAATTGCGTAAGAAGAGAAGATCCGCGGGCATAGCCATGGGCCAGCAATTGAAACTCGGATGAACTGAGTTCATTTAGTAAGCCAAAACTGTTTGCCGCCGCAGAAAAGCTTCTCTCAGAAAGCACGGTAAACGGCAATATTGGATGGTGCGTAACCAATATCTTATAATAATTGGTAAAATTTGGCGCGCCGGTGTCAGCGGCGTCATCAGGGTATAATTCTTTTGCCACTGTCTGCTGCAGATTTTCAGCTTCCCGTACATCAACATAGCTGGTTTCCGACCAAATAAACTGCTGCAGCGTCTGCATAAATTCTTTCACTTGGCCGGAAGAATATCCGCCTGCCGCAGATTGCGCCGCAATCTTTTTCCATGCGTCTTGAAATTGCCGCAGCAGCTCTTTCTGCGGGCGAGAGCCTTGCCGCAAGGCTCCGGGCTTTTGTATCGTGTTTACGGGGAACACAAAATAGCCAAAGCGATCAGAAACCGCAAACGGTCTCAGTGATTTTAATACTCCGCCATTTTCATCCGGCAAATCCGGCAAAATAAAATCGCTGAACTGATCTTTAAACGCTTTCAACACATCTTTTTTATCTGACAGGCGCCATTCCAGATCATGCAATCCGGGGGTGATAACTATTTTGCGTTCATCATCAATTTCATCCAGCATATTTTTAATGATGGACAATTCTGTATATACATTGCTTAGCTCATCTTTAGAGCCGGTTAACGTTACATTGCCGCTAATAAGAATAAGCTGGGGCCGCTGCTGCGCAGGAATATTTTTCAAATATTCGCGATACTCTTTTAGCGGCTGCTCATAAAAATGTTTTTCACTGTTCCAGATATTTGCTACATGATGAATAATTAATACTTTGTTTTGCGCAGTTGTTTTTATATTCGGATACGCTGCCATTGTCACTTTTCTCCTGCATTTTATAAATGGAAGTTCGCGTTGGCCGGCAAAACTATTTTAAAAATCTAACACTTGCCGCATAATCATTAAATTTGTCAGCGGGCCAACACCTCCGGGCACCCGTGAAACTGCTCCGGCTACTTGCCGCACTTGTTCAAAATCAACATCGCCGATAATTTGGCCATCCGCCGTTATATTAATCCCCACATCAATAACTACTGCGCCGGCGGAGACCATCTCGGCGCGCACTAAATGGGGCTTGCCTGCGGCCGCAATGATAATATCTGCCGCGCGGGTATACTCTGATAAACACTGTGTATAAATATGGCATACCGTTACGGTTGCGTTCCGGTGCAGCGCCATCAACGCCAGTGGACGGCCCACAACAGGACTGGCGCCGATAATAACCAAGCGTTTGCCGGCAATTGCAATACCGGAACGATCGAGCAGCTCAAACACCGCTAAACATGTGGCTGGCAGCTTTGCCGGCTGCTTTAAAACAAATTGCCGA
>JAKAOI010000456.1 GCA_021812265.1 Chloroflexota bacterium
GGACCATTTCATCTGCCGAAAGGCATATCGAGCCGCTGGGCCACGATGTTCCTTGGGGAACACTGCGAATTGTAAACGATCCCCATAACACCGAGCCATATGTCTTAGTAAATAAAGCAATTGCCATCGGACGCGGTAAAGAAAACGATGTTATTTTACATGACGAAAGAATTTCGCGGCTGCACGCTGTGCTGCTATTCGAAAACGGCGCCGCATATGCGATCGATCCCGGCGCAACGAACGGAATCATCATCAACGGCAAGCCGCTGCGCGGAAAAGGTCAGCTGCAACACAGCGCATCAATCGAAATTGTGGATACGCATTTTCTATTTTTATATTCCGATGAATCTGGCTTAGCCAATAAACTCACTCAAGAAACTGATGAGTTTTTTAAAGAAAGCTCAGCAAATATCCCCTTGCCAGCCAATATCAGCGCAAGGTTCACCACCATACACGGCCCCGAAACCGGCCGCAGTTGGCCAATTTCCCCACCAACCACAACTATCGGACGTCAAAGCGATAATATCATTTGCATATCTTCCGGTTCTGTTTCGCGGCGGCATGCAATCATCACCGTTCAGCCGGCAGGGTTATTCATCATCAACCTTTCGGCCAGCGGAGTTCAGGTTAACGGCGAGTTTATTACGGCGCCGCAGCGTATTCAAGGCGGAGACCATATTCAACTTGGTGATTGCGTGTTTATTATCGAAGGCTCTGTGCCTTTACCGACTGTTGACACAATGCCGACTCAAAATATTCAAGCAATCTATAGGCAAGCTGAGCAGCCGCCAACAAATCCCGATAATACATTTCACCAATTTAAGCCGCGCAAATAGCCATATCACCCGCAACAGCGCCGCGTATACCGCTAGTATACATTTCTGCTACAGATAGCTTATAATTAAAATACGATTTTTTCAGCCGCTATACCGCTTCCGGTACAATGCGGCCCCAGCCCTGCTATCCGCAAAAGGCTGAAAGACGCGGCGATAGTTCCAAAAAGCCCCTGCAGCTGCATGATGTATCGCCTGAATCTTACCTTATCTTTCAAAGCGCTCAAAGGAGAGTTGCCAAAAATGTCTGTTCCGTCTCACATGTGGGCTATACGCAAACAAGCCGCGGCGCCCGGCTTGGAACGTATAAAAATAGAAACCCCAAAAATCGGATCTTCCGATATCTTAGTAAAAGTTCGCGCCGCTTCTATCTGCGGCACCGATATGCATATCTATGAATGGGATCCTTGGGCGCAAGGCCGTGTTCATCCGCCATTAACCGTAGGACACGAGTTTTGTGGCAATGTTGTGCAAGTGGGCAGCGAAGCGCATAATATCCAAGTCGGTGACTATATTTCCGGTGAAACTCATATTGTTTGCGGTGTGTGTGAATTTTGCCGCACCGGCCGTGGGCATTTGTGCCCGAATACGCACATTATCGGCGTCGATCGCGATGGCGCATGGGCAGAATATGTTGCCATTCCCGCAGTAAACGCATGGAAAAATCCTCCGGATCTTCCGCCTTATCTGGCCACGTTAAAAGAAAACTTCGGCAACGCCGTCCATACCGCATTTTCTGTAGATACACGCTCAAAAAGTGTTTTAGTTACGGGATGCGGCCCTGTAGGCGTCATGTCGATACCGGTTGCCAAAGCGTGCGGCGCGCGCCAAGTTATCGCAACCGATATTTCAGAATATCGGCTGGATTTAGCAAAAACACTTGGCGCAGATGTCATTATCAACTCTGCAGACAGCAACGCAGCGCAAAAGATAGTAGACGCCACCAACGGGCTTGGTGTAGATACTTGGCTGGAAATGTCTGGCGCGCCGGCGGCAATAGCGCAAGGCTTTACCGCATTGAAATCCGGCGGAGAAGTAGCAATGCTGGGTTTACCGTCTAAATTGATGACGTTTGATCTGGCTAACTGGATTATTTTTAAAGGCGCTGTAGTACACGGCATAGAAGGCCGTCGCCTATGGGAAACATGGTTTCAGGCTGAAGGATTGCTTCACAGCGGCGCCGTAAATCTTGAAAAAATAGTAACACACACTTTTCCTTTTGCCTCCTATCAGGAAGCGCTCCATGTCATGGAATCCGGCAAAAGCGGCAAAGTAGTTTTGTTATTTGATGAGGAGTGAAGATTATGGGCAATCCGCTCGGATGGCTAGATGATTCTTTGCAAGAGCTGCGAGATAAAAAATTATATAACACCATTCGCGTCATTGAATCACCACAAGGTTCTTGGCTGACAGTAGACGGCAGCAAGGTTCTTAATTTCTGCTCAAACAATTACTTGGGCTTAGCTAATAACCCGCGCTTAAAACAAGCCGCAAAAGACGCTATCGATAAATTCGGAATCGGCCCCGCCGCAGTGCGAACTATTGCCGGAACCATGGGCATGCACACCGAATTAGAGAAACGACTGGCGGCGTTTAAAGAAGCTGAAGCCGCTATTGTTTTTCAATCGGGGTTTACTTCTAATTTAGGAACCATCCCCGCGCTGGTTGGTCCCGGAGATGTTATTTTCTCGGACGCATTAAACCACGCCAGCATTATAGACGGATGCCGCCTTAGCCGCGCCGAAAACATTCGCTATGATCATGTCAGCCCGGATAAGATCGGA
>JAKAOI010000457.1 GCA_021812265.1 Chloroflexota bacterium
GTTCAGCCATAATGTATTTCCTCGCACCAAATTCTAATAGTATTCTCCCTGACCGCACCGATAGTGTAAACCATAGGTGAAGCGGGAATATACGGCAACTGGTGCCAGGAGTATCCGCCGCCGCGTGAGTGCGGCCATATTTTTTGGCAATTCTTTATCCCCTCATCATTTTCATAGCCTTGTACCGCGAAATCCTATTTTGCTCACGTAGCCTTGGCCTGCGCGTTAATGCTGGAAATTTCGCCCCAGCCCTCAAAATATGGACGCACCCGCCGCGTACACGTCTGGTCTGGGATTTGACCTGATGTACCAGTCATTTTAGACTTGGATACTATGGTATTCCCACTTAATGAACGTAAAACCTCCTTCGCCAACAACCACTTGTCTGTATTGATTCCGGAAGCCGGATTGCCACGCGAAAACTTTTTAGCCATCGCCCGGGTATATGCGCTGATGACCAAACGGTTGGATCGCGCTTTACGCACCATTCATCTGACTATTTCTCAATTTGAAGTACTGATGATATTACGTGCCATGGAAGGCCTGTCCCAGCAGGAGATGGCCGAATGCCTGCTGGTAACTAAAGGCAATATATGTACACTGCTGAGGCGGATGGAGAAAAACAAATGGGTGATCCGGCAACGTGATTCCAAAGATGGACGCGCGCGATGCCTGTATCTCACGCCGGAAGGCCGACAGATAGTTACGAAAGCTGCCGCGTTGACTTTAAATCAGGAAAAACTGCTGATGAAGAGTTTATCAGTTCAGGAGCAACAGTCTCTACATGAACTGTTAGATCATCTGGAGGAGTCACTGCGAATAAATGACACATTGTAAGCATTTAATATAGTAGTGGAATAGTTGCTTTAATGTTCGTTATCCGTTACTTTAATAAGCATCCCGGGGACGTCGTTCAATGGGAGGACGGCGCGTTCGCAATGCGCAAATGTGGGTTCGATTCCCATCGTCTCCAGTTGGTTGAATTCACTTGATTTCCGCAGCTTTCCTGCATGGATAGCGGGGTTTCCGCATCTTGCCCCTGCATGGCCAAGATTCCATCAGGCTCCATGGAATTCATCGTTTTTACACACAAAAACGCCCCACTGCACGCCATATAATCTACCGGCGTATCGGTGGTACCGGTTACCTGAAGTTTCTGGCTCTCCGGCGGCAAGCTTACATCTGGCAGCCTGACTAAAGTCTGACTTTCCAATGGTATCAGACGAAGTACGTATGTATCCATAATCAGCGTAATTGTTGAATGTCGCATGATGGATTGAATTACCTTTGAATGTGCCCCTGATGCTGCCAGCCAAGTTCCACACGTATGGCGCAAGCCATGAAAATCGCCAACAATGAGAATAGAAAGTTGACAGTAGACTGCGGGAGGGATTGTAGCAGCTTGCGGCAGCAATATTTTATTCCCAGCCTTGTGTGCTCTCCTGCTCCACTGCTCCAAATTCACCTGCTCGATTTTGGCCTGCGGCCAAAATCGGGGCGACAAAACACCTATAGAACTTTTTATAATTGCCTGTGCTGAAATAGATACCCAACCTCCCTATTTGTAGGACTGCTGACAAACTACTTCACGTTGATGAATATAACAAAAATGGGAATTTCTGTAGAGTCTGTCCGGACCTCCCATTGTTGACAGGAATTGATGCTCAATTAATAATTTATACTCTTAATCGTCCAGTATATGATCAAAAAAACTGGTTATTATGGGGATGTAACATGGGAACTCCTGCAGGAAATACGGCGTATGAAGTTACAGATAAGAAGGGAGAAAGAAAAACCAACACAATAGGATATCGTATTCTTGGTTTGATTTTAGTGATTTTGTTAGCGCATAATTTGGCAATTGCAGCATATCGTGGTGCAATGTCCACGGGATGGCGTGGAGTAGATGAATCGACATATTACCAAGCGGCAAAAAGATTAGTTGTCGGGAAACCCTTATATTACACTCCAACTCGTATCAATTATAAATATGCATTTCCTTATTCACCATATGTAGCTTTTCTTTTTCGACCAATGTTATCGCTCGGAAAACTCGGATCGTATCGTTTATGGCTCGGTACAATTATTACACTCCTTATGGCCAGTTGTGTAATCACCGCTTTATATTTCGCCGAGACACAAACGGCGATCTGGCTGCTGATGCCACTATTTCTTTTCACGGGTTTTCGATATTGGCCCAGTGTTATAGAGTTTGTAGGTGGTAATGTGAATATGGTCTTGCTTTTTCTAACCTGTTTAATGTGTATCACGGCTGCTAAAAGTTATTGGAAATCGTTTATTCTGCTTATCGCCGTCGCTACCATGGTGAAAACCTGGATGTGCGGATTTGTTCTTGTGCCCCTATTGCAAAGGCAATATAGAGTAGCTATATATGCAATGATCATAACGATGTTATTCTTATTTCTAGCGTTCTTTATAGTGGGCTGGCAACAATTTCCGAGATTTATTGAAACTACGCGAACATACTCTGTGCAACCAGATTTGATAGCATTGTCGGCTTCTGGTATTGCAAGACAATTTTTCTCCACTAATAAAATCATACACCCGATATTTGTTTCAAGTATTGCACGAATAGCGGTTACTGCCGCTTT
>JAKAOI010000458.1 GCA_021812265.1 Chloroflexota bacterium
TGCTGCAATGAATATCAAATGGGCCGGACAGGCCCTTCGGGGACTCGTGGGGATACCTGCGGGGTTGAACCGAGAATCCGTTGGGCTTTAGCCCATGCGGAGTGTCAATCCCAAAGCGCCTTTTGGCATTATATGGGCGTCCAACAGCGCTTGAAGCGCTATTGCGCAGCGAAAAAACACCTAAATCACAGATGGAAATTAAAAAGGGAGTTATTATGAAAAGCACATCTACTATACTGCACAATACTTTTCGCAACACATCGGTTGTCCAAAAATTATTCATCAGTGCAGTAATCCTCGCAGTATTTTTTACCGGGAGCAGCGCGTTAAACATTTGGTCATCACAACAAATGAATAACAAAACAAATTATATTATTACAAATAATTTTACTTCGTTATACGATCTTGCAAATACCCGCAGTAACTTCCTCTTGGCTCAAATATACACGAGAGACGCCGTGATGGAAGTAGATCCAGCAATTGGTGAACAAAATAGCGCACAAGATATTGCGAGGGACATTACGCAAGCAAAAGCAAGCGACGCTTTGGCGCAGCAATATCTTAGCCATTATACACAAATAGCCCATACAGCAGCGGAAACCGCTGCGTCAGCTGCGTTAACAACTGATTTTACAAATTGGCAAAACACATTTAATGGACTGATGTCGGATGCTGCGCAGCTTTCCGCCGCCAATAGCTCTAAAGTAGCTTCAGTGATTATGGTACAATGGGAGCCGCAAAACGCGAAAATAATCACTGATCTTGCTTCCTTAATTACCGACATCCATCAAGAAAATGCAACATTAAAAAACGCTTCCACTAAGCTCTATTATCAAACATTATATATTGATATCAGCGCGATATTACTCTTGCTTATCATCACTGCTATTTCAGTTTACGTATTGCGTTTGCTGATCTCTAAGCCTATAAAAGTGTTAGGTGATTTAGCCTTGCGTGTAGCGGAAGGAAACCTGGAACGCGCAGACAGTTTTATAGAGCCATTAAAGGGCAAAAGTGAAACCGGAAGCCTAGCGGAAGCGATGAATTCTATGATTTCAAATTTGCGGCAGCTTGTGGGTGAAATTACACATACCGGCAGTCTGGTAACCCTATCATCCGCCACCATTTCTAAGACATCTGCAGATAATGAAAAAGTTGTTTCATCCATTGCCCAAACCGTGCAATCTGTAGCTATAGACGCAAAAAATCAGAGTGAAAATCTATCCAAAGCTGCCAATGAAATTGAATCTATCAGCCAACAAAGCATTACTTTGGAGGAAGACGCTGATAAAACAATGAGCGCAATAACCCTGTTAAAATCTGGTATGGCGGCCGCATCCGATAGCATCAGCGCATTAGGCAAGCGCTCCGAACAAATAGGCAAAATTGTAGAAACAATTGATGAAATTGCCGCGCAAACCAATCTTTTGGCGCTAAACGCAGCAATAGAGGCAGCGCGCGCCGGAGAACATGGGCGAGGATTTGCCGTGGTAGCAGATGAAGTGCGCAAACTTTCTGAACGAGCCGCAAACGCAACGAGGGATATTGCAGGAATGATTCACCAAACACAGGCTGATACAACAACTGCAGTAGCGCATATGCAAAACGGCTCGCAGCAAATTGCCACCTCGGTTGCATATACAGAGCATACCCGCAATAGTGTTGCAGAAATAACTTCAGTAATAAAACAGCTGGCAGACGCCATTGTACAATCGGCCGCGGTCAGCGTAAGCAACAGTTCTGCCGCGGAAGATGTTTCAAGCGCTACAGAGCAGATGGCCGCGCAGATTATTGAAAGCTCGCGTATGGCAGAGGAGCTTTCAAAAGAATCTTTAACACTGCGGGCAACTATTGCAAAATTCAAAATGGATGATTCAGTTCAGGATTTGCTTGACAAAAATATTTCCCCCAAGCGCCGCGATGAAGATTGGGGCATTACAAGTCCTAAAAAGCCTATAACAAGTGAACGCAGAATCAGTCTTAAAAAGATCGTAAACAGTGTCAGAAAGGCAGCGTAGCAGCCAATATGCGCCATACAGCGTGTTGTGTTATGTAGCTAAAATAAATTACCAAATTGCTGATTCTATTTCGTATACAAAATCACAGTGTAAGATTGATATCTTACACTGTGGTATAATTATCCTGAGTGTTTTTGCGCTCGGGAAAGGTTTTTCATGTCTCAGGTTATAACCGCTAAAAAGCGCCGGATAACGTCAATATTTCAATATCAACGCAATGTATACCTTCTTCTTTTATACTCATTGGGCAAAGGCCTGCAGCTCAGCGTCGCCAATATCTCCATAAATTTATACGCCTATAGTTTAGGATACCATAGCGCCTTTATCGGTCTATTAACAGGCATGCCGGCGCTGGGGGCGATTATTGCCGCAGCGCCGAGCGGAATGCTGGCAGATAAATTAGGCCGAAAACCAGTTATTATTCTCAGCGCAATCTTAACGCCAATAACATTATTTGCCACGGCGTTAGCCACCAATAGTTATATGCTGTTAATTGCGCAGTTTGCCAATGGATTAGTTTCAACGGCGTATTGGATAACCCAATTGCCCATGCTTACGGAAAGCAACAACAAAGAAGAGCGCGTAGGCGTTAT
>JAKAOI010000459.1 GCA_021812265.1 Chloroflexota bacterium
GAGGCGCATATTTTTTGCATCCGAATAAAGGGAGGGCTGGGGACACCCCAGAACCCCGTACAAGGGGCTGATGCCCCGTGTATATCCCTGATGTTCTATGCGAGAAGCGAGAGGCGCATATTTTTTGCATCCGAATAAAGGGAGGGCTGGGGACACCCCAGAACCCCGTACAAGGGGCTGATGCCCCGTGTATATCCCTGATGTTCTATGCGAGAAGCGAGAGTTCTATATAGATTATCACACATTTCTTGGTGTCTGCTCAAAATATTTTTACAAGAAACGCCGCTTTTGCGCGGCGCGCAACGCTTTGGCGCAATACGCAAAGATAATATTTGGGCAGCTATTTTTTTAGATTGTTGCGCAGGAGGCTTAGAGTGTTTGCACAATTATTTTTGCAGAAGAAACCCGCAAAGTATTTTTTTATTTTTTCTTGCCTAGCCGCGCTGCTGCTTAGCTTCAGCGCATGCAGCGCCGCAGATTTACTTGGATCTCAGTGCACACCCAGCACATGCGATTATTTTATTAACGATATGGTTGTTGTGACAAATGGACAAGGTGGAGACATTCTTTTAGCAGACGCCGAAAATGCGATATATCAATATTCCGGATCTCAGTGGAATAAAATTGGCAATGAAAAGGCAACGGTTCGCGGCCCGCTTTTTGTTTCACCTAATTTTTCTACTGATAATACGCTATTCTTAGGAAACAGTGTTTCCACTGATGGCGGTAAATCATGGTCGCTCTTATGCGTTTCCGTTATTGGAATTTCCCCCAATTTTGGAACCGATCACTTAATTTTTGGTAAAGACGCGCAAATTCCCGGCAGCGGCACACCTGCTGCTACGGCTACAGCTAGTTCTACAGCTGTTTCCGCAACTGCCTATGCCTGTCCGCAAACACCCGGCAATTTCTATACGTCAACCAATAACGGGCAAACATGGAATACGGTAAGCGGCCCTGCAAATACCGGGGATCCTAATAATTTCACTATTTCCCCCACGTATAGTCAAGATCACACCATTTTTGCGCAATTTACCGACACAAATTTTGCAACAAATGTTTTTAAAACAACCGATGGCGGCCAAACGTGGAGTCAAATTTTAACCGGCAAACAAAATCTTATCGCTGTTTCTCCGGAATTTGCCACAGACCAAACGATTATTGCAGTAAATAACACGAATGCGCAAATTTCTACGAATGGCGGCCAAACGTGGGCTGTGTTAAGCGCGCCGGTTACTTCGCTGGAAATCAATGAGCTGGCGTTTGCGCCAAATTTTGATAAAAGCCATGAAATTGCTTTCATTACTTTTGCCGCAGATACCGGCAGCACAACTGCGAATGGTCTCTATACGTCTACAGACAGCGGTAAAACATGGAATCAGCAAAGCACGGTAACGCAAGAGGGTGTCAATAATCCGGCGTTTATATTTTCGCCGAATTTTGCGCAAAACAGCAAGCTTTATTTGTCTTCCAACGGGCAGGGGCAAGGCCCGGCAGTCAGCACCGATGGCGGGCAAACGTTTACTACATTCAATTCCGGATTAGATTTGCTGCAAGCGCCGGCTTAGCAGGTAATGTATTGGCGTAACTTGAAAGAGGTTGGGCAAATTTGCTTCCAACCTCTTTTGTAGTTTTTTGCCAAGGTAAGCGGCAAGCAAAGGCAAAACACCGGGTTTATAACCCGAAGCGGATAGCGTCGGCGATAACACGCGCTTTCACTGTCGCCGCAACATCGTGTACGCGAACCATATCTGCGCCATGTAAAATTGCCGCAACCGCCGCAGCTAAGGACGCTTCCAGCAGATCGGCCGGCGGCGCGCCGGCAAGCAATTTGCTGAGCGTAGATTTTCGCGACGCGCCAAATATGATGGGCGCCCCAAATACTTTTAATGTTTCCAACATACGTATCATGGTTATATTTTCCGATGGCAGCGGGCCAAATCCAAATCCGGGGTCAATACTTATCTGTTCCTGCGCAATTCCGGCTTGATAGGCAATATCCAGAGATTTTGCTAAAAAACGAGTTACATCATTCATCACAGAGGCATGACGTTCTTTGCGCAAATTTGCCATGATAACGACTCCGCAATGCGCTTGCGCCGCAACCTTTGCCATGGCTGGATCTCCTTGCAAGCCGCTGATATCATTGATGATTGAGGCGCCGCATTCAATCGCTTCTTGCGCAATACGGGAGTCGGTAGTGTCTATTGATATGGGTATTTTTTTCGATACAGCCGCGGCTACAGCTTTTACTGCGGGTATTAACCGGCGGCGCTCCGTGTCATATGACACTTCCGGCGCTTTGGGCCGGGTAGAAACGGCGCCGATATCTAAGCAATCTACGCCTTCGGCAATAAATCGCTGCGCTTGCGCGGCAGCCAATTCCGGCCACATTGCTTCATCCGGTGTTTTTGCTAAACCATCCCCCGAAAAAGAATCCGGAGTGACGTTGATGATTCCCATTACATAGGATCGACTGCCCCAGTTTACGCCAAACTTAGACCACTGAAAATCTGCTGTCATGTAATAATCCTCAAAATTTGTATGCCAATACAATATATATATATTAGGACTTTCGCTTGA
>JAKAOI010000460.1 GCA_021812265.1 Chloroflexota bacterium
ATACCGGCAAAGCAAAGAAAGACGCTAAAGACGTAAATGTTATTCACTTCGGGACAGCATACATATGCTGTCTTTTGAGCAGTCTGTTCAACGAAATAGCCGGGTGGCGCTGGCCTTTTTAGAACGCAACTTTAACCTGACAAAACGCTATTGGGCTTGGGAGTTGGTATGGATAACATATAACATTGTGAATGGTATATCAGTTACCTATATCGCTGCCGGCGCCAATGCTGTTATACCGGGATTTCATATTTCGCAAAGCCAGTTAAACACCGCCATTCTGGTCTTGGTAATCGGCACTGCAGTGTGGTCATATATCTCCACCTGTTTCGACGATGTCGCCATGTTGTTTACTATTGAAAAATGGGAAGGCACACTAGAATATACCTTTATGGCGCCTATTAAACGAGTTACCATGATGTTTGGAGCCAGCATATACGCAGTTATTCACGGTTTTGTGCTGACCGCAATCCAACTGGTAGTTATGGCGATGTTTTTCCACATCGATTTAAGCAAAGCTAATTTTTGGACCGCAATTCTCATATTGCTGCTAGGCACGGCGTCATTCATCGGCTTTGGGTTTATTACCGCAGTGCTGCCAATGCTTTTTACGGAATATGGGGACAAAATGGGGTTCATCGTTCGGTCTGTTATTCTGTTAGTTTCGGGAGTATACTACCCAGTAACGGTTTTACCCAAGTGGATGCAAACGCTTTCAGCAATTTCGCCTGCGACATATGTTTTAGATGGCTTGCGCCGCAGTTTAATCAATGGGCAGCCTATTTGGCAAATGTGGAGCAGCGTAATCATTCTGGTTATTTCCGGCGCAATATCCATACCGGCTGGATTATGGGTCTTCCGAAAAGGAGAAGAATACGCCAAACGAACCGGCAAATTAAAACGCAACGGATAATTTACTTAGCGCTGCGGCAAAACAGAGCAAAGATATACATGAGGCAGGCGCCAAGACTTTTACAGGTTTTTGGCGCATTCCCCAATAAACGTATATTGCTGCAGTTTATAACAAAACATACATACACACATACGAGGATAGTTATGTCGAATATTTTTGATTGGCAAAAGCCGCAGGAACGCGCTTTTCTTATTGCGGTAAATTCCAAAAAGGCCGACACCCACTGGAGTGTAGAAGATTCCTTGGCGGAATTGGCTTCTTTGGCAAAAACTGCCGGAGCCGAAGTTGTAGGAACCGCAGTTCAGCAATTGGAAAAGCCCGACCCGCGCACCTATTTCGGCAAAGGCCGCGCAGAAGAATTGGTTGGATTGTGCAGCGCTGTAGACGCTTCATTGATTATAGCTGATGATGAGCTGACCCCAAACCAACAACTGCATCTTGAAGAAATCCTAAAAATGGACGTTATCGACCGCACCGCGCTGATATTAGATATTTTCGCGCTCCATGCGCGATCTCGCGAGGGGCAAATGCAAGTGGAACTGGCGCAATATGAATATCAGCTGCCACGGCTTTTGGGGCTGCGCAATCACCTCTCTCGGCAAGCCGGCGGCGCTATCGGTGGGGCTATCGGCACACGCGGCCCCGGCGAAACACGGCTGGAGGTAAATCGACGCCGCGTGCGCGACCGCATTGCCGAATTAAAGCAGGAAATTAACCTTATCAGCCGGCATAGAGATCTGCAGCATAAACAGCGCAAATTTGAAATGGTTCCCGTTGTAGCGCTGGTTGGCTACACAAACGCCGGTAAATCAACCTTATTTAACACACTTACATCGGCGGATACTTTGGCAGAAAATATTTTGTTTGCAACACTAGACCCCACAACCAGACAATTAACGCTGCCAGGTCATCAAGAAGCGCTGCTGAGCGACACCGTGGGCTTTATTCAAAAATTGCCCACAAGCTTGGTTACCGCGTTCCGCGCAACGTTAGAGGAAGCTCGCGAAGCAGATTTGCTGTTGGAAGTGGTAGATATTTCTCACGAAAATGCAATTGAACAAAACTTAACGGTGTTTGATGTGCTAAAAAGTCTGAAATTAGCTGATAAACCACGGATTACTGCATTAAATAAAATTGATGCGGTGACAGATCGCGCAGCAATTGATACAACTCTGTACCAAAACCCAACGCTTATTTCTGCGCACTCCGGAGAAGGCAAACAGCAGCTTTTAGAAGCCATCAGCGCGCAATTAACCGCCAACATGCAGCCATTCCGCGCATTTCTGCCGTTTCAGCGCGGCGATTTAGTGGAAATAATTCACCGCCGCGGTTTAGTTTCGAAAGAAATATACGCCGCCGATGGCATACACATAGAAGGCCGCATTCCTGCGCATTTGGAAAAATCTTTGCAGCAATACGCTATGGAAGATTAAATATCCCAACGATAGATCTTTGGCGCACATACAAAACACTTGCAAATATCGCACTATTGTGACACAATAGTGCCATAACATTGATTTAATCAAGAAATGGCATTCATTTCGATATCTATTCAGAGCTGAGTGACTGTCGTTTCTTAAATCAAGCAAATAATGTTGTTTGCATCAAATTTTTTTAAGAGGTATGATATCTCCTATGTCAATGGCTACGACAGAACAGCGAGATC
>JAKAOI010000461.1 GCA_021812265.1 Chloroflexota bacterium
TTTTTCACTGACGCTTCCACTTTTTTGGTTGCTTCCGTCCAAAGGGCGACTTTTTGTTTATAGCGTTCTTGTTCTGTAATTAAGCCATCGTGATATTGTTCTTCCACCGCAGTAATTTCATCTTCTGCCGCAGCCAATATTGTTGCGCGATCTCCCGGCTCCTGCGCGTCGCTGATGGAGATGCTGATTCCGCCGCGGGTAGCATAGCGGAAACCGACATCTTTAATAATATCGCCCAGCTCTGCGGTTGTATCGCGGCCGTAAACGCGGAAGCATTCGCCGATCAACATTTTCAGAAACTCTTTTTTCATTGCGTAATTTTTAAACCGCAATTTTTCGGGAAGCGCATCGTTAAAAATATATCTGCCGACAGTGGTGTCTACCAACGCTCCGGAATGTGGTGGAATAACACGCACAATTCGTTCTTCTTTGCCTTCATCATCCAGTTCGCGAACAGATATTTCATCATCTTCGCTGGTAACATAGATTTTTACTTTAGACTGCAAAGTTATTTGCTTATTTTCATACGCCAGCATTGCTTCGTTGCCGCTGGAAAATATTCTGCCTTCACCTAATGCGCCGGGATGCGCCATAGTTAGGTAATAGCAGCCCAAAACCATTTCTTGTGACGGACCGATTGAAGGGTCGCCGGTTGCCGGCTGCAGAATATTCCGTGATGAAAGCATCAGCGTGCGGGCCTCTTCTTGCGCGTTTTCCGACAACGGCACGTGAACGGCCATTTGGTCGCCGTCGAAGTCCGCGTTAAACGCTGAACAAACCAGCGGGTGCAGTTGAATTGCGCTGCCTTCTACCAGCACTACTTCAAACGCTTGGATACTGAGCCGGTGCAATGTAGGCGCCCTATTCAGTAAAACCGGATGATTTTGAATAACGCTTTCCAGCACATCCCAAACTTGGGGGCGCATGCGCTCTACAAAACGTTTAGCGCTTTTGATATTATGCGCGTGATGTTTTTCAACTAATTTGCGCATAACAAACGGCTTAAACAATTCCAACGCCATTTTCTTCGGCAGACCGCACTGATTCAATTTTAGGTTTGGTCCGACGACAATAACGGATCGTCCGGAATAATCTACACGCTTGCCCAGCAAATTCTGGCGGAAACGGCCTTGTTTTCCTTTCAACATATCGGAAAGGCTTTTCAGTTTATGGTTCGCGGAACCTGAAACTGCGCGGCCGCGGCGGCCGTTATCTATCAGCGCATCGCAAGCTTCTTGAAGCATGCGTTTTTCGTTGCGAATAATAATTTCGGGCGCGCCAAGATCCAGTAATTTTTTCAAACGATTATTCCGGTTGATGACTCTGCGATACAGATCGTTTAAATCGGACGTGGCAAAGCGGCCGCCATCCAATTGCACCATTGGGCGCAGATCCGGCGGCAGCACCGGCATAACAGACAAGATCATCCATTCGGGCTTATTATTTGATTTGCGGAATGCTTCAATAATATTCAGCCGTTTCATGGATTTCTTTTTGCGCTGGATGCTGGTTGTCGTATTAATTTCATGACGCATTTTAACCGATTCTTCATTCAAATCGATCTCTTTAAGAAGCGCTAAAATTGCTTCGGCGCCCATGCCTGCTTCAAAAACACCTTCATAGCGGTCACGCATTTCGCGATATTGCTGTTCTGAAAGTAAATCTTTTTTCTTTAAAGATTCCAATTCACGCCGACGTTTATCAACATCTCCGCGAACAGATTCACTTTTAGTGCGCGTTTGGTTTTGCATATTCTGAATTTCATCATCAGAATTTTTTATTAAGCGCTGTCGTGATGTATCCAGTGTGTGCTTGGCTTCATGAAGACCTTCGCGATAGTTTTGTTCTATGCCATCCCGAACTTCTCCAGCCAATTCATGCAGCCGGTTCAGCATAGCTTCTGTAGGTATTTCGCCGGCGCGAGCAATTACATCGCCGGTAGACTTAAACACCACATCTTCCATCAGAACCAGATCTTGAGAACTTTGCAAAATTTTTCGCAGTTCGATTTCCAGTTCTTTCACCTGAGAAAAATCTTCGTCGCGGCTGTTTTTTAAATCTTCGATGGCGCGGTTATACTTTTCTTCTAATTCATTTATTTGGCGATCTCTGCGGGCTTCGTTTGCGCGAATACGCTCCACAGTGTCGCTTTCCATCAATTGAATTTCTTCTTCAATCCGCTCTTGGATATGCTCCAGCGCATCTTTGCGTTTTTCGTCATCAATTTTGGTGATGATATACATGGCAAAGTACAGAACGCGCTCTAAATTTCTTGGAGAAATATCCAAAATCAGACCGATTCTGCTGGGTGTTCCTTTGAAGTACCAAATATGACTAACCGGTGAGGCAAGTTCTATATGGCCCATATTTTCGCGGCGCACGCGGGACTTGGTTACTTGAACACCGCATTTATCGCAAACGATGCCTTTATATTTAACCCGTTTATACTTACCGCAGGCGCATTCCCAGTCTCGTTGCGGACCAAAGATTTTTTCACAAAACAATCCGTCTTTTTCGGGGCGGAGAGTGCGGTAATTAATGGTTTCTGGCTTGGTAACTTAGATCGGAA
>JAKAOI010000462.1 GCA_021812265.1 Chloroflexota bacterium
GGGATGCCCATGGCGAATCGATTTTTCGCGTGAGGCGGCTTCGTTCATGGCTTCCAGCGGGAGTGACACTTCAATCAGCTTCGTGCGATACGGGAGATTCGGCATGTGCGCGATCCTTCTTGGTTTTTTTTCTCTGCATGCAGTATAGCATGTTTCGCGGCTGGTTGGCGCTTTTACACACAACGAAAACCACATGGTACAACATGTGGCTAGATACGACCTGACGGAACATGGGCGGCAATGACTCCATTGCCGCCATATAGCGTTTGCGAATAGGCGATGTCCACATAAAATTTCACCGCGCGCTAACCTATCTGATATAGTGAAATAAGAATGATTTTTTTATTAAGGGATTAACACATAGCGATGAAAAAAATTGCAATTTTAACATCGGGCGGAGACGCGCCCGGCATGAACGCCGCTATTCGCGCAATAACACGCTGCGCCATTGAACAAGATTGGGGCGTGTTTGGGGTACACGGCGGCTATAACGGATTGATGAATGGAGATTTTGCGCCGCTCACCGCCCGTTCAGTTGGCGGAATAATGCAGCGCGGCGGCACAATGCTCGGCAGCGTCCGTTCAAAAGAATTTATGACAGACGCAGGCCGGCAAAAAGCGGCAGAAACGCTGCGCAGTCAAAATATCACAAGTGTTGTCGTCATCGGCGGCAATGGCTCGCAAACCGGCGCCTATGCGCTTTCGCGATTAGGAATACAGGTTGTCGGCGTTGCCTCTACCATTGATAACGATCTTACCGGCAGCGATATTACTATCGGCGTAGATACCGCAATGAATATTGGCCTGGAAGCTATGGATCGCCTGAAAACCACCGCCTCATCCCATCATCGGGCGTTCTTGCTTGAAGTGATGGGCCGCGGCTGTGGGTATTTGGCGCTGATGATTGGCATAACCGGCGGCGCCGAAGTCGTGGTTATCCCGGAAATTGAATTAAATCCGGAGGAAGTTGCGCAGCAGCTTCGCGCCGCATATGATCGCGGCAAAGAGCACGCAGTCGCTGTGGTGGCCGAGGGCGCAAAATATAACGCCGAAAAATTAATCGCATATTTTCGGGAACATGAGGTCCGCATTGGGTTTGAGCTGCGCTCTACCACCTTGGGGCACGTGCAGCGCGGCGGCGCGCCGACGGCGTTTGATCGTCTGCTGGGCACACGGCTTGGCGCCGGCGCAATTGACGCGCTGGAGCAAGGCAAAACCGGTGTTTTAGTCGGTTTGCAGGGGAATGTAGTAACTGCTACCCCGCTTGAAGAAGTTGCCGGGAAAACCAAATCTATCGATCCCAAACTGTTTCAATTAGCCAGAACACTGAGCATATAGCGTTACGCCGCAGATTTTCATCCGTTTTTCACAGATATCTGTTAAAATTATATGGGTTTGCCAAATCCCAAAATATACGGTATAGTGTATGATAGATATCTAACAATTGGGGGTTATCTGCGTTTTATGCATCCGTTCTTTTTAAGTTTTATATTTGATTGGGTTGTAGGCGGTTCCTCATTTCTTGCCTCTACGGTAGAATTTGTCGAAGCGTTTACCATTGTGCTTGTTGTAGGAATTACCATTAATTGGCGCAGCTCGATATTTGGCGCGCTGTTAGCGTCCTTGGCGCTGGCTGTATTGGTGGCGATATTTGGCGTATCGCTGGTGCGCTTTGTGCCGCTTTCCCTGTTACGCCTTTTAGTCGGCTTTATTTTAGTGCTTTTCGGCATGAAATGGCTGAAAAAAGCCACACTGCGCTATAGCGGAAGAAAAGCAATGCACGATGAAGAAGCCATATATGAAGAGGAAATGGCCGAACTGAAAGCCAAAGGCTTGGTTATTCCTCAAAAATTGAATCCTTTCGGTGTAGTTACCTCATTTAAAAGCGTGCTGCTGGAAGGGTTGGAAGTCGCGTTTATTGTTATCACCTTTGGGTCTACCGGCAGCAGCGCAGCGTCCGCCGGATCCAGCGCATTGGTGTCTGCAGTCATTGGCGCCGCCGCCGCGCTGTTGATGGTCGGCGGATTGGGAGCCGTTATCCGCGCGCCATTAACCAAAGTTCCCGAAAACACCCTAAAATATGTGGTTGGGGTTATGCTGGCCTCCTTTGGCACATTCTGGGGCGGCGAAGGCTTGGGAATTATTTGGCCGGGCAGCGACGCAATTTTATTTGGGCTGATCTTATTTTATCTGCTAGTAACAGTGCTGCTCGTTCAGATTTTGCGGCCCGCTGAAACAAAAACAGCGCAAACAGCGGCGTAATGAAAGGAGCATAAACAATGCAACAGATTTTTGGTGTTATAAAAGCTATTTATAACTTTTTTGTCGGGGATATGGTTATTTTAATCGGCGCACTTGTCGTGTTCATCCTCGCCGCAGCGTTGCTGAAAATTGACCCAAACTCCACCGTATCAGGGTTTATCGGCGCATTTGTTGCGGTAGGTATGGCAGCTGCGCTTGGTTTCTCACTGTACAGAGAAATCCAGCCGCACAAGTAAGCTATCCGATCCGCGCAGATTTTCAGCGGATAGAACATCAGGGATATACAAGGGGCGGCGCC
>JAKAOI010000463.1 GCA_021812265.1 Chloroflexota bacterium
CCGTCTCACTCGGATTCGTCCCCGCGCTCTGCCAGCTCTCCAGCTCGTTCCGCGCGTCATACCCCAATGGTTGTCCGTTCCGGCTCGTCATGTTCCCCGAAGCGTCATAGCTCGCGCTGTACCCATTCACACTCGTCACCGCGTCCACATGGCTCGCGTCCCCATAGGTGTACCCGCTCCCCTGTGGCCCTGTAGTCAACATGACGAAATCCCTGCAACGCAGTATTGTCCGTCACGCGCTGGTGGGATACCATCCACAAAGCACACAATAAATGATCGAATAATTGGAGGGCACCAGCGCTGGCTGGAACTCGCACCCTACCTCGTTTGTCTGGAATGCTCTGCGGCGGCGGGAAGGGGATCGTCTGCGGTGGCTGGGCGGTTCAGGGGCAGATGTCTTTCATGGCATGTCATTTACCAATTGACCCACTAGAATACATCTCCATGCCTTATTATCGTACTTTTGTCAATACCCTCCGTAGGTACTTCCGAACAATATCATCATATCAAAACAAGAGAAAATCCTTTGTCAGTAACTTTACATCTTCCTCTGGGATAACCTCATATAGTTCAAGTCCGGGAAATCCTCCCCATTTAAAAGCGTTTCTAAGATATTGAACAAAATAACATTGATGCCATTCTAATTCAACAAAAGCATCAACATGATCATTTGGTAATTGAATCGAATAAGTTCCAGAGCCGCTTTGACCACTTTTGTAATAATGATCAGGAGCAATTGGAAGAGAAGGTGTTTGTGCTTTCCATATTTCAGAATAGGAATCCATCATTTGCAAAGATAGTGATAATGGATAAATAAATAACGCATCTAAGCCTTTCGGACCAACTGGGCGCCATCTAGAATGAGTTCCAACCAAATTGATGCTTCCTACTACCTCATAAAAAACCCTCAATGATAATGGCATTACTCCATATAAATGGTCTGCCATGTGAATTTCCCTATCAACGGATTGTGGTTGCAATGGATATATGGGTAAATCTTTAGAAATTTTTTCTTTTTCTTCTACAGAACAATCATCAAAAAAACCGTCTCCAAAAACAAATCCTAAATGTATTAACCGAGGAACAAGTATTTCAAGGTTTTTTCTTACTCTCAACATAGTTTCTTTTATTACTTCAAGCATATCTTTTTGTATTTCCAAGTTGAGAAGACTTATAGTATCATATTGATTCATTTCTTTCCAGATTTGCTGATATTCTCCTGATTTATATCTATCAAATAACGATTTTGTCATAAATATTCTCGATTTAATTTTTATATGATATAGCAATGATATATCATTGCTATAGGAATTTGAAGACCCATGTTTAGCCAAATTGACTGATATTGATTTTGCCTCTTTTTACTGTATTCTCCTCCTTAGCTAGCAGTTTATTGCCCCATTACATCTAGCCCCCAACGAATTAAAATAGCTAGCTTACAAATTTCTTCACAGAAATCAGTACTTGCTCCTATCCCTGTAAGAATTCCGCCTGTCTCATCTGTATACTTTAGAATTTGCATTTCTGCATGATCAACACCTTCATAGGGACCAATCAAATCAATTCCATCATCTAATGTTTTTAATACATCGTTTACTCTATCACCCCATTTTGCATAAGCGCCAGCATTAAGCGCTGCAACTTTAGTTCCATCTTCCATATAGCCAATTGAAACTGTTGCCTCTTTTCTAAACCACCAACCATATTTTTTCACCATAGTATCTTTCACTGCGTCTGCTTGTGATTGAGCAGCTAATGCTTCACAGGTGTTATGCACAACCCATTGGTCAGCGCCCACCGCATACGTGTGGTCATCTTGTACCGTGAGGTTATACCGCACAGCCACACCAAAGATGTGCTGTAACGCTACCACCACGCCATACCCGCCATCAAGCTGCCGAATCTGCTCCCCAATGCGCAGATCTTCCGCGCTCACAAACCCACGGTCCGTTGTTAAGAACGGATGCTCGTCGGTGGTGTGCAGCGTCTCTGCTGCCGGGGGCGCTTGGCTGCCATGCGCCTGCACATCTGCCGTGCGCTGCTTCATCGCTGCCGGCGCTGCGACTGCCGTGCTCTGCTGTGTCTCCGGCGCAATCGTCACATCCAACAGATTGTTGTCGTGATTGACGAACACATGCTGCACCGTTTTCGCGTCCGCTTGTCCCGTCTTCGGGTTATACGCTGTCACCGTGTTCCCGACCGCCAAGGTTCCGATTGTCTGTTTCCCATGCGGTGTTGTGACCAAGGTTGCCGCCGCAAAGCTGTTCTGACACCCACCGACTGATTCATCTGCAGTTTCGCTCGCGTCTCCTGCCACCGTCTGTTCCGCATCTGATTCTACGGTGTGCACCGCTTCATCTTCGGCGAGATGTTCTCCCTCCGTTTCTGCTGTGTGCTCCGCCACATCTGCCGCCGCATGTTCGGCTACCTCTAAGCCTGTCGCGGCCGCGCGCTCCGCTTCTCCCGTTCCCGTGAACAGACTGACATCCATCGTCACGTTCAGCGCCAAATCGCCCACACTCATCAGTTTCGACTGCCAGCTCGCGTTGGGATTC
>JAKAOI010000464.1 GCA_021812265.1 Chloroflexota bacterium
CACATTGATGATAGCGTAAAACTTTCGTTACGCTTTTTTGGTGAAGTGTTTTGCCGCCAAAATAGCAAGGCCGCCAACCGCAGCTGCGCCGGCAGTGCCGATAGCAACTTTTTCCAATGTGTTCGGGTGGAAGGCGTGAGCATGGGTGTGCATTTCCGCTACTTGCTCTGGCGTAGCGTTTTGCGGATCAATTTTTGCGACAACCTGTTGTGTAGCTTCGTTTGTTGGCGCCGCCTGAGAAAGTTCCTGGTGGAACTGAGACGCAACAGCTGCGCGCTGTTCTGGTGTAAGGCTTGCATAAAATTGCTGCAATACCGGCTGAAGCTGTTCGGGGGTCATCTGCTGGTGCAAATCTCGTAACGCCTGCTGCGCGTCTGCTGAAGAAACCTGTGATGGATCTGACTGCGCTAATTGCTGAAGCGCTGGATGATTTGGATCGGTCCAATCTGTTGCCATATATTTGCTCCTTTACGTAACACGAGCATTATTTGCTCTGCGCGATAAAACACAGCAAAGTATGTTGCTGCGATCCCTAGTATATCACGAACACCTTATGAATGATAAGGGAAAATTTCACATTTTCAAAAAGTTTAACATTTTTGTGCGCACAAAAATGTTAATTTCTCTTTATTAAGCCTGATTTTTCATCCAGAACGCCAGCTTAATCTAAAAACATATCGGCAAACGGCGCATTGCCCGAATTTTCATCTGTAACAGAATCGTTTTGCGGCAGTGGCGCCGGAATTTTTGGCGCAGACGGAAAAATCGATGGCGAAACCGGCGGTTTATTTTGCATTGCGTTATACGAACCAAAACGGCGATCTCCTGCCCCGGCAAACGCAGACTGCGGCGCAGCGTTATTACCTGAAACAATATCCGGGGCGGCGGCGGAAGTGCCGCCTAAAACAGCTTTGCCGTCAATATATACTGTAATGCCGATACCTTGCCGCAAATTAGCGACTTCTTGCTTCACCTGCGCCAATTGCGACCGCAACTGACGATTTTCTTCTTCCAATGTTTGCAGGCGCTGCTTTAAGGGAACCAATAATTCATCAATTGAACCGTTTATCATATGTTGTATATCTGAATCCTTTCTGCTGAACACTTTTACCTAAAAATATATCTGGTATATCCAAAACCAAATGGTGGAACATTGGCCGCCGCTTAAAAAGGGACCGCATATTCTCATTCAGGAAAAGCACAATATCCTTACACTCAGTATACTCTTGTGAAAAATTTTTCCCCCGCTGTATATGCGCCGCAAGATCATCATTTTCCCAAAATATCTGCCCGTTTGTAAAAAAGCAATATTGCGCTTGACAGAACATATGCTATTATAGTTATGATCACTAGTAAGTTTTATTCATATTGGCATAAACCGGCGCCAAAAAATTCTTCATCCTTACCATTTCATTGAGCTGAAAAACGGGGAACATTGCAGATTATGCGGCGTAAGCGTTTTTCCTGCCTATCTCAGCAATTTATGCCAATATAAATTCTCGGCGCATTCTCTGCGGAAATATTCTATCCATATTTTCGCTATCCCACGACAATGTTTCTATGAGGAGATTTCAACCATGAATTGGTTTCGACGCAACGCAGCTTCGCAGCAGTCTGCCCAACCCTCGCAGACCGCACGGAACATCGCCCCATCTCCCGCGCCAAGCGAGCCGACAATTCGTTCGCAATCCGGCAACTCGGTTCCGGTTATTTCTTCTACCATGATGGATTATCCACTTACTGTGCAATTCATTTTTCAGCGCGCCAAAACACTGTTTGCCAAACGCGAACTGGTTACTGTAACTGCCGATGGATATGAACGCTCTTCATTCGGCGAAGTGTGCGCCAACTCAGAAAAAATTGCGGCGGCGCTGAGCATAATGGGAGTGAAAAAAGGTGACCGAATAGCAACACTCGCTTGGAACACCACACGGCATTTAGAACTATATATGGCAATTCCCACCATGGGCGCTGTCTTACATACCCTAAATCTGCGGTTAGCGCCGGATCAACTGGGATTTATTATTCAAGACGCCGCCGATAAAATAATTTTTGCGGACGCCGATTTGCTTCCCCTGCTGGAAAAATGCCGGCAATCCATGGGATCTGTTGAGCGCATTGTAGTAATGAACGGCGCGGCGCCATCTCAACCCGCTGATTTTCCGCCGATATTGCAATATGAAGATGTTTTAGCTAATGCGCCATCCAACTTTACTTGGCCCGAATTAGATGAACGCGAAGCCGCCGCCATGTGTTACACCTCGGGCACTACAGCTAACCCGAAAGGTGTAGTATACAGCCACCGATCGGTATATCTACACGCCACTAACCTTATTATGACCGATACAATCGGCCTTTCAGGAACCGATATCGCAATGCCGATTGTTCCCATGTTTCATGTAAACGCATGGGGATTGCCGCACGCCGCCGCTATGGTTGGCTCTAAAGTAGTTTTTCCGGGCAAATTTATGGATCCGGCGCGAATTGCCCGCGCCATGGCAGATGAACGGGTAACTCTTTCGGCAGGTGTTCCGACAATTTGGC
>JAKAOI010000465.1 GCA_021812265.1 Chloroflexota bacterium
GCTCGTATCAGTTTCACCAAAATATGCGAGTCGCGTCGCGCCAGCGGCTCACCACCGGTCAAGCGAATCTTCTTCACTCCCATAGCCGCGGTAACACGAGCAATTCTGGCAATTTCTTCATATGTTAAAATATCTTCACGCGGAACCCACGGCAAGCCATCCGCAGGCATACAATATTGACAGCGGAAATTACACCTGTCGGTGATCGATATCCTCATACTGGTTATACACCGGCCATAACTATCTACAAGCGGATCCATATTTAAGTATAATTCCTAAATTATTTTACATATTTTTTTTATGGCATTTTACCAATGACGAGCAACATATCTATACCACTGTTACAGATACACATCGTTGGCGGATAACCGGATGAGATTACCGCAATAGCCGCGCATACTGCCACATCTTGCAAATTTTTTTCATTGGCAAGTAAAACCGTTATTATATTATAGTAAGTCAACACAGACAACACCGACAAACCACAGACAAAATACCGCTAACAAATCTTTAGCTTTTTGAAAAATATTGCCGATTTAATATAATGCTTTGCTGCTCACTTTCTGGGACAAGCCCTTCTTCAAAAATTGCCATTACAGGGCAGGCCGGTTCACACGCGCCGCAATCAATACACTCGAATGGGTTAATAAAAAACTGATTATAGCGCTCATAATCAGCGTCTTTTTTATGAGGGTGAATACAGTCTACTGGGCAGGCGGCTACACAAGCGCCATCTTTTATATCAATGCAAGGCGAAGTAATAATATACGTCATAGGTTTACAGCCACTTTCTTTTTTCAAACATTATAGCCAATCAACTCGGCTGCATACACTATACCGAATTTTTCTTATGTTCACTGTGATATTGCTCACAAAGCATTGCATATGCGCGCAATAGAGCGCGCCAAAACAGCCGCCGCCATATGCTCTGTTGAATTTACCATTGAAAACAGAAGCAATGCATGTATATGTTAAACTGTACTATAGTACAACAAATGCGCAATATTTGCGCGTAGAGATAAGAAAGAAGACCAACAATGTCTAAAACAGGAAAAGATTCAAAAAAAAATTCCGTTTTTGAAACAGAAGCAGAGGCAGCTGAAACTCAGCCCAAGCCACGCAATTTTGACTTGGCTTTATTAAAGAGGCTAACTGAAACACCGGGCATATCCGGACGTGAAGAACAAGTGCGCGAATTAGTTATCAAAGAAATGCGGCCCTATGTAGACGAAATAAAAGTTGATTCAATGGGGAATGTTATCGGCATAAAACACGGTACCGGCAAGACAAAAATTATGCTCGACGCGCATATGGACGAAATTGGATTTTTAGTTAAATATATTGATGACACCGGCTATCTGCGCGTGCAGCCAGTCGGCGGACATGACCCCAGTGTTTTGGTGGCGCAGCGGGTGTGGGTGCACACAGAAAGCGGAGCATACCGCGGCGTAATGACCCCCGCGCGAAAACCAATTCACTTGCAACGCGATAAAGCAGAGGGCGCGCCAACACTGAACGATCTGTTTGTAGATACCGGCCTTCCTGTTGATAAGGTGAAAGAGTTCATTGAAATTGGTGATTTTATTACGATGGACCGAGGATTAGAGGTTTTAGGAGATACTGTTATCAGTAAAGCAATGGACGATCGCTCGGGGTTATTTGTCATGCTGGAAACGCTGAAACGCTTAAAGAAAACCTCCGCCACTATTTACGCCTGCGCCGTTGTGCAGGAAGAAGTGGGACTGCGCGGAGCCGGAACCGCTGCCTATACCGCCGACGCCGACATTACTATTGCGCTGGATACTACTTTGGCAGTAGAGATGCCCGGAGCCAGCCCGCAAGACGCAGTTACCCACATTGGGTCTGGCGTAGCCATTAAAGTAATGGATAGCGGCCACATTGCGCATTACAAGCTTATGAAAGGGCTGCGCGAACTGGCGCGCCAAGAAGAGATTCCATTCCAAATGGAAGTTTTGCCGGGCGGCACAACCGACGCGGCGGCAATGCAACGCGCGCGCGGCGGCACAATTTCCGCCACATTATCGCTGCCATCGCGCTATGTGCACACGGTAAACGAAATGCTTTCGCTGGATGATATTGAGTCTGCTATCGCATTGCTCACCGTATTTCTGCAAGAAGCCAAACCCGAAGACTACAAATATTAATTCTCTTTGCCCTCACAACTGCATTCGGAGGGATAGTTGCACACATACATCCCTCCTTTTTCTGAAAGGATTATCCGTTACATATGAATCGTTTTGCTAAAATCGCGGCAGGCGTCGCTATGCTTTGCGCGCTGGCGCTCAGCTCTTGCGCACCCTCCGCATCATCCGGCTCAAACACGTCGACGGTTGTTTTGCCAAAAGGCGTAACATTCACAAAGTCAGCGTGTCCGTTTCAAGTTACCGGAAGTTTTATCGACGGCAAAACCGTTATCTGCGGATTTGTTGCTGTTCCGGCAGATCAGGTAAACCCAAACAGCAATAATATGATTAAAATAGCCGTCGCCATATTCAAATCAACGGCCGCAAAACCA
>JAKAOI010000466.1 GCA_021812265.1 Chloroflexota bacterium
ACGGAAGTTTTCTAAAACGCTTTGTTCACTGCCTTTGCAAGCATTCATAGCCTTCTGTATCACTTTTTTGAAGTTATCCCAGTCGGCATATTCCAAGAGTTTAGATAGTTCTCTTGCTAGCCAGTATTCGCCGTTTGTATCATTGTGGCGAATACTATCAAATGGCGATCGTGGCGCTGTTGGTGTGGTATTGCTCATACTGTGTGTGTCCTTTCATCATCCCTATGTATGCATTCAATTTTCACTTGACACCCATGCTCGGAAAGCATATAAACAAGGTTTGTTCCATCAGTGAACGCAATTGGTTTATCTTTGGCAAACTCGCGCGAGTCATTGCTCAAATAGCTGGTAGTGGCAAAAATGCCTTTTGTGGCTCCTTCGCTTATCATAGTTCCATACAGATTGCGAACGGCTCCCACCGGAACGATATTTATTATATCATTTAGCTTGAATAACAAATTTTACCCCGCGTATAAGTTGGCGGGATAAAACATCACGGTGTCTACACCTTTATCGCGGCTAACTTAAGTTACGCGCACATGGCAGTATCGTTATAGAGAAGAGAAAGGAGAGAGTGGGCAATGAATTTTCCCAGTATTCCGGCGGCCGCTGCCAAAAGAATTCAAACCTGTGATATATGGTTGTCTACTCAATTCACCGGAGCAAAATCAAGCAAATAAAAAATAACCAGCAGCCACACAAATATTGCGCCTTGAATATGCCTGTCGCGCAGCAAAACATCGGCAGGGCTGCCGCCTTGGCCGCGCATATTAGTCAGATACATATACCGAAATAAGCCATATATAACTGCGGGAATCGTCAGCATCATCCGTTGATCGCGCATAATGCCGCCTTCAAAAGTATATAGGCTGTACGCCATAATCATCGCCGCAGTAATAACACCAATAAATTGATCGATCATTGGCAGACTGTATTGTTTCAGCAGCGGCCGATGCAGCGCGGCAGATTCATTCAGCGAAACCAGCTCGCTGCGGCGCTTGCCAAATCCTAAAAAGAGCGCCAGCAGCAATGCGCATACATAAAGCCATGGTGAAATAGGCGCCGCAACCGCTATGGCGCCCTCATAGGCGCGCAGCGCAAAACCGGCGGCAATGGTAAAAATATCCAGTAGAATAATATGCTTCAGCGCAAATGTATACAATACTTGCAGCGCCAAATACACCGCTAAAAATAATAAAAACAGGGTATTGCTGCCTCCAAAGGCGCTGTAAGGATCTCCCGTTATCATTGGAGCGCCGGAATGAATATTGAGAGATATTGAAAATATATGTAAAATTGTTGAATTTTGCTCGACGCCCAGAGGAAGAAGATACAGCGTCAGCGCCAAGGCAAACGCCAGCAGCGCATTAGCAGCCAGCCCAATTTTTGCAGCGACAGGGCTTAGTTTACCGCTGGCCAGCGGGCGCATGCGCTTTACCGGATGAACACGATCGCGATGAATATCGACAAAATCATTCATGATATATACAGCGCTGGAGGCAAAGCAAAACGCCGCAAAAGCAACGATTGCGCGGATAACCGACGCCTCATAAAACAGTCGGCCCGAAAACAGCAGGCCCGCCAAAAGCAGTAAATTTTTCGTCCATTCTCGCGGGCGCATTTCAGCAAATAATAGCCGAAATTGATTCAGCAGCGTATTTTTGCGCGGATCTTCCAGCAACTCTGCCCTATTTCGGCTCTCTGCAAAAATATATTCCTGCGCCTCCGGCGTCTGTTTTGTCATACAAAATTCAACCAAATCATTTCAAGAAACGGCTAATAAATGCGTTTACGCAGTTCAGCAATTCGGTGAATGGTAATTTTATGTTTATCGGCGCTGATATAGTTTTTATCCGTAAAATATCCCATCACTTTATTCACGCTTTCGCGAGAAGCGCCAATCATCGAGGCCAATTCTTGCTGGGTTAAGCGAATGTTAATGCGGGTTGCGCCATCTGCGTCTATTTCACCGTGTTCTTCCGAAAGCTCTACCAGTTTTTTGGCGACCCGGGCAAACACATCTAAAAAGATGAGATCTTCCACCATTTGATTAGCTGTACGCATACGTGAGGACAATATTTTCATCATTTCAATAGAAATTTCCGGCCACGTTTTAATTAACTGTATAAAATCATCCCGCTGCAGCGTAAATACTTCCACATTATCGATAGCAATAACATCCGCAGAGCGCGGATTATTATCCAATATCGACATTTCGCCAAAACTTTCCGATGGCCCTAATATCGCCAACGCCACTTCCTGCCCGTCAGATCCTGTTATCCGAATCCGCACGCGGCCCTTATGTATTACATACATAACCTGCCCGGGATCTTCCCTGTGAAAAATAGCCTCTCCGGCGCGGAAGGTCCGCAGCTTCATTGCTTGGGCTATCCGGCTTAAGCTTTCGGCGTCCATCCCGTGAAATAACGGCACATTAGCAATATTAGGCGCCGGGTGGTTGGAATTTGCCATTGTCTTTAGCCTCCCTTGTTCACTGAGAAATAGCGTTTGCGCTGCCATACAAACTATTT
>JAKAOI010000467.1 GCA_021812265.1 Chloroflexota bacterium
GACCGCAAATGAATTCCCGCTCAGCGGTGGATTCAACGGCGCAGACATCTGGGCAGTATCCAAGGCTGCTCTGCTTTCCGGCGGTTCACCAAACGTTGTTGAATATTCTATGGTTTCTTTCTTAGGCAACCAGACCTATCACATTCAACCGGCCATCAAACGCCAAGCGTTGAACGCGGAATTGTTTGCTATGTCTACCGATTTCTCGGGAACCAGCGCAAACACTCTGGCAGTCTGGTCTTTAAGCAATCCCGGCGTTGTTGCCACCGGTGGCACACCCACATTAACCGCCGCTCAGGTGAACAGCGAATACTATGCGTTTCCAATCAACCCGCAGACTCCGGTTGGATATTGCACCGGGTGCAGCGCTGCTACCACCGGTCTTGTTAACGCTGACTTCGATGCGCTTCAAGAAGTTGAATACATCAACGGGCAGTTATTTACTGCATTGGATACAACCGTAAATGTATTTGGCGTTCCGGTAGACGGCATTGCTTGGTTTGAAGTAAAAGCTGTTTTGGACTCCAACTTCAATGTTACATCCGCTTCCCACATAACTTCACAGGGTTACTTAGCGGCAGATTCTGTCAGCTTACTATACCCGCACGTGGAAGTTAAACCAGATGGCGAAGGCGCATTGGTGTTCACCTATGGCGGACCAACAACCGATATGAGCGTTGGCTATGCGTTGCGTCTAGGCGCAAACATGCCTTTTGGCCCAGATTTAGGATCTGTATACAGCAGCACCTATCCCGATAACGGTTTCACCGGCACTGCAAATTATGGTGGTCTCGGCCGCTGGGGCGACTACTCTGCCGGATCACTGGATCCAGTAACCGGAAACATTTGGTTTGCTTCACAAACCACCGATTCCGGTAATGGTGATCAATTCGCCAACTGGGCAAACGTCATTTTTGAAGTGACATATTCAGGGTTGGGGTAATATAAACAATTTAATCCAACTGAGCAACCACTATTTTTGAAGTAACCCTTCAAACTCGTGTAGTCCACGGAAAATGAGCATATTCCGTGGACTGATTTTTTTTGATTTTCTCTTTGAGACTTTGTTATTTATTTACATATTATAGGATATTTATCCTATTAAAACGTCAATTAATCCTAAATATGGGATAGTTGTTTCAAGGAAGCGTTATGTCAAAGTTATATGTTGCCCATTCAAAGGAGGAAATTACAAGTACACTGCTTCCTTTAAAAGTTTACAAACATATCAGTAAACTTGAAAAAATCTTGGCTCCAAAAAAATTTTACACATTCACTTACCATTCCATTGCTTTAACATACATAATACCGCAATGGGTTACAGAAAGGGAATCTCAAATGCATTTATTTGGAACAAAGGGTAAAACAACGTTCTCCCTCGGAGCCGTTGTTATGGTTCTCACCCTGCTTCTTGGCGTTTCCCATTTCACTTCTACCCCGGCTTCAGCAATTTCTCCCAAAGCTTTGTCAACGTATAAAGTGAACCATCCGACAATTGTGAAAGTCGGAACTGTTAATGTTGCGCAATTAGCAAAAAATCCGGCTGTCAAATATACTCCTGCGCAAATTGCTCAATTGCAGAAAATGCAAACTTTTGTTGATAATCTTGACCCAACAAAAACTAAATCTTCTGCTCCTAAAGTTGTTCCGAGTGTAAATCCCGTAAAAATTACTGGCGCGAAACCCAAAAGCAGTTCTCCCGTCACCACTCAGTTCATGGGTGTCGACGCTGCCTTTAATTCCGCAACTATCGGCGGAGATCTTGAACCGCCCGATGAAGGCATGGCTCAAGGCAATGGTTATGTATTCAACATGGTCAATTTAACCGGTATGATCTACAACACATCCGGTGTTGCTCAGTTACCTAACGGTATTTCAATGGGCGCGTTCTTAAACACTCCAGCCGGCTGGTTCATCAGTGACCCGCGCGTGCTGTACGACGCTCCTTCCGGCCGCTGGTTTGTTACCGGTTTCTCTTTCTCGAACTCTGCTTCCGAAATCAACTTCGCTGTCAGCCAAACAAGCAACCCAACAGGTACTTGGAATATTTATGCGTTAAACACCACCGCCGCCAGCGATCCCAGCTGCCCATGTATTCCGGATTATCCCATCATCGGAATGGATGGCTTCAACATGTACCTGACCGCAAATGAATTCCCGCTCAGCGGTGGATTCAACGGCGCAGACATCTGGGCAGTATCCAAGGCTGCTCTGCTTTCCGGCGGCGCTCCAAACGTTGTTGAATATTCTATGGTTTCTTTCTTAGGCAACCAGACCTATCACATTCAGCCGGCCATCAAACGCCAAGCGTTGAACGCGGAATTGTTTGCTATGTCTACCGATTTCTCGGGAACCAGCGCAAACACTCTGGCAGTCTGGTCTTTAAGCAATCCCGGTGTTGTTGCCACCGGTGGCACACCCACATTAACCGCCGCTCAGGTGAACAGCGAATACTATGCGTTTCCAATCAACCCGCAGACTCCGGTTGGATATTGCACCGGGTGCAGCGCTGCTACCACCGGT
>JAKAOI010000468.1 GCA_021812265.1 Chloroflexota bacterium
CCGATCGTTGGGCAGATATGTATACTGAATATACAAGGAAGGAAACGGGATTGCCGCTTAAAGCGCAAAGAGCTTTCAGCGGGCAGCTTTCCTGTCGGCAAACTACGTTTATGGTATTGGAACTACAGGATTGTATGGATGTAATAGAGCAGGAATCTCAACTAATAGCCGAACGCTATGAAATAATTGACACAATTGCCAAAGGCGGCATGGCAGTTGTATACCGCGGCTGGGATTTTCGGATGGATCGTTACGTCGCCATAAAAGCAATTCGCAAGGAAGACGCCGGACGAACAGATCCGCTGGCCGGAGAGCGTTTTCTGCGGGAAGCCAGAGCCGGGGCCAGTGTAACACATCCAAATATTGTTATGATTTATGATTTTATTGAAAGCGACTCCATGCTGTATTTGGTAATGGAATATGTAGATGGTATCAATTTAAAGAAATTTATTAAACTGCGCAATAATCTGCCGGCCATTTTTGCGCTGGCAATCGGCGAACAAGTGTGTTCTGCGCTTTCGGCGCTGCACATGCGCGGCGTAATCCACAGAGATATTAAACCACAAAATATTTTATTGACTGCAGATTTCCGCGCGCGCTTAACTGATTTTGGCATTGCGCATGTTACGGATAACCGCGAACTGACGAAAACCGGGGTGGTTTTAGGCACCGCCGATTATCTTTCCCCGGAACAAGCAAAAGGAGATCCCCTGTCACCGGCATCCGACATTTACTCATTGGGCGTAGTGCTCTATGAAATTATTACCGGAGAACCGCCATTTCACGGCGTAAATCCTATTTCAGTTGCCATGCAGCACGCCAGTGAACCGTTTCCCCTCATCCGGTATCTGGTTCCGGATGTGCCATATTCCGTAGAAGCCATTATCCAGAAAACTGTAGAAAAAGATCCGGATCTGCGATATCGGTCTGCGGCGGCGCTGGCGCGTGATTTGCAAAATTGCCGAAAAGAATTGGTAACACGCACCCCGCTTTCGCAGCATGCGCGGTTCCGCTACACGCCAGACGCAATCAATTCGAAGGAACCATTGCCCCCCGAAAACATCTGGCGGCGCTTAACAAAACGCATCGGGTTAAAGGGCGGCAACGCAGAGGCTAGGCGCCCGGCGTAAAGCGCAATATAGCGCATGGAAAGTGAGCATATACACACGCATCTCTGCGGCCAATAAAACAAAAATTGCGCTTCCGAAAACAATACAATAGGAAAATATGCCGATGCAGAATATCCGATTGAAGACAATTGGTGTATGATAATATAAAATAGCATATAATGAATTGAGCAATGCGCGCTTTTTTTATGTTTTAGAACTTTTGCTTACAGCCATAACCGCTATTTGCATAAACACCGCGCCTCCCAATACGGGGACGGAACGGTTCTGAAATGATATGCTTCAACTGTTGTATGAAACATATTATCGGGTAATAAACAAAAGATCCAGTAAATGAATAAAGCGGCATAGCAACGCAGCATATATATCACTGCTGCGGAGCATGTTAATGATATGTATGAAGGGGGCTTCTTCCTATGGGCATGATGCGCTTAGCGCTTGCCTCAAGCACATCCAGTCTGATCGGCTACGGAATAACTTTTTTAGTAGCCTATGGTGTTGCGCTTTGGATTAGTTCTGTTATCTGGGCTTGGCGAGATATTCGTTCGCGCACGCAAGATTTTATCTTTCAAATTTTTGCTGTTGGCCTTGCGGTGGTTTTCCCAGGGTTAGGCTTGTTGGTTTATTTGGTATTGCGCCCGCGGCAAACGCTGGCGGATCTATATGAGCGCCAATTAGAGGAAGAATCTTTACTGGCAGAAATGACCGAACGCCAAACGTGCCCCACCTGCCATTATCGTGTTGAATCTGATTTTCAGATTTGCCCTTCGTGTTCCACAAAATTGCGCCGCTCTTGCCCGCGCTGCGACCACTTGCTGGAGCTGAAATGGAACGCATGCCCATACTGCGGCTATGGCGCCGGCGAAGGCGGGAGATCTTCCGCGCGTTCTAGCTCACGACCAGTGTAACACACCATTCTATTACCAAATACCAAAGTCATCCTTTTTGCGGATGACTTTTTTTTATCTTAATACGAGCCAATTCCGCATGTTATAGACCTGAACCTTAAAAAGGAATATGGGGAATATGGGGACACCCCACACCCCGTCAGAGAGCATGCTGCCCCCTGCGACTGCCTCTTGTTGTATGCTTCGCTTTCGGTCAGGTCTCTATTGATAGCGATCATCGAGGAAATACGATTTCTTGGGGAAACGAAGCAATCCCTACGCACATAGCGAATAGCGCCGGATTCCATATCATATATTCGGAATTGACACTCCGCATAGGCTGAAGCCATAGCGGATTCTTGGTTCTCTTTGCCCTGGCGGCTTACCACAAGATGGAACCCATCGCATGATAGAGGTCATCAGTCCCCAAGCGTTCTGACCGGTCACGCCGATCCCGTTTCCCTCTGCCCGAAGGTACGGAGTCCGATATCGCGAATAAG
>JAKAOI010000469.1 GCA_021812265.1 Chloroflexota bacterium
AGCAAAGCGGTTATTGAAGTGTCGCTGTGCGCAAGTGTTGCCCTGCTTAACGCGCCGACAACGCTGACAGACATACCGACAAACAATAGTCCGACCAGCGCCGCAGATATTCTGAGCGATGTAACCAGCGCTCTTGGGTTGCGAAACTCGGCGCTGGAAAACGTTGCGTTTTCCCATCCCACCAACGCAAAAAACGCCAGCAGCATGGTGGTAAACACCCCCGAAAGAGTATAACCATGCGTGTTTGTTAACTGCGGAACTGAAATATGCCCGAACACAAAAAATATTCCCGTCACAACAATGCCGATGCTAGCCAGAAATATCCATCGCTGAAACCGCATGATGACGCGAACATCAAAGGCGTTGATGGCGCACAGTAACATTAAATAGCCCGCGCCCACAAACAGATCTGCTGATGGGGGAAACGGTATGATTGTGCGCAGATATTCAACGAAGAAAAACGCCGAAGTTGGCGAACCCACTAACATTGCCGTTAAATACAGCATGCCCGTTAGGTCGCCAATCTGCTCACCCAAAGCATGCGAAATAAACGTAATAACTCCACCCGGTGAGGGATACCGCGCGCCTAATTCTGCCATAATACTGGCGATGGGATATGATACGAACGCTAATATCACCCAAATAAGTATTGACCATGGCCCTGCTTGGCGCGCTGTTAGCGACGGCAAAACAATAAGGCTTTGGCCTAAAACCGCCGTCATATATAATACAACGCCATCTACGCTGCTCATGTGTTTGTGTAAACCTGTTTCTGTCTCTGCCATAAATGAATTTCGGGAACTTTCTGTTTCAAAGATGTGATATATTTAATAATAAAAGGAAATATGAGATATATACATAGTAATTCAATAGTATTTCACATAATTATCTAAAAAAAGGAAGGTGTTTTATGCCATATACTTTCGATTCAGATCGTATGCTGGATGATACCGGCTGGAAGATATTAGCCGAGCTGCAGAACAACGCGCGTGTTTCTTTAGCGGAACTGGGGCGCAAGGTTGGGCTGACCTCGCCGGCGGTAGCGGATAGGGTGCGCAGATTAGAGGAGGCAGGCATTATTATTGGGTATCACGCAGAACTATCGCTGGAGAAAATTGGGCTTCCCATATTGGCGTATATTCGTTATACCAATACCAGCCAAAGTTATCCCGACGCTGATGTGTTTATTCGCTCTTTCCGCGAAGTACTTGAGTGTTATCGGGTTACCGGAACCGACAGCTATATTATTAAAATTGCGGCGGCTTCTATGGCGCATTTAGCGCAGATTATTAACCGGCTTTCACCGTTTGGGTCGGTGGTAACTTCCTTGGCGCTTTCTGCTGTGCGAGAGCATCAAACAATCACCGCGCCGCCGGAAGACGGCTAGTTGAATTGCTTTGCCATATCCGGGATAGAACATTCTATGAATAATGCACAGAACAAGTTATCAAATACCAATTTGACAAACCAAATGTGAAATCCCAAGCTACGCTGCTGCTCTCATCATTCTTTACCCAATCAATATTTTGACACACCGGAGCGTGCGTGTCATTTGGAGATTGCCCAATGATGTGGTATCCGGCTGCTGGTAAATGAGCGGTCATAAAGGCAATAATTTGAGCTTCGGTAAGATTGTAGGTGCAGGCAAGATTAACTTCTTCTTCCGATGCGCCAAGATGCCCTTTGATGATGGTATTTGGCGGCAAAGGAAAATCAAATTTCGGTGGATTATTCATTGGAGCGCTGCAGCTTTGCATAGAAATTGTGGCAGGTGAAGTTGATGTTGGTAAAACAGACGCCGTTGCAGTGGGTGACACCTTTGCGATATTTATAGTTGCAGATTGACTGCACCCGATAAAAACAGTAGAAATCAGAATTATAAGAAGTACTATGCGAGAAAATTTTTTTGCCGCCGCCATATTTAAGCGCCTCCCTTAAATAATGAATTTTAACGTTATATATTTAAAACGATGGAGAGAAATATTATAGGACATTCTCTCCACTTATCTTTAAACTACGAAACTAAGAATTTTCCTGTGACATAGTTGAATTGCTTTATTTGTCCAGATGTAGTTTTCATTGAGATGATATCTCCTTGAGCGGACGAAAATGAAACAAATGTAATATCCTGAGGAAGTGTATATACAACTGGTGTATATTGTGGGTTTTGCTGAATTGATTGTTGAGAAAGGCTGGGATGTGTGGCGCGAAACGCACAAGGATCAACAAGATCGCGCTGCACAGTAATACTGTGTGAATCAGCATAAATGGTAAATGGGATATGTTCACTTGAAATAATTTGGATAAAACTGGTATAGTTTTGCCCTGGAAGTGTATGTCCATTTAAGTTGACAATCCATGGTAATGCGTTCAAATTTATTGGACAAGAAGGTATTGAATTTGGGTGTTTTGTTGCATGTGATTTTAGATTTTGTTGGTTTTGCCAATTCCTCTGAAATAAATTGGCCCATTGCTTCGTTAAAGGTTGAATGATGGTAGATC
>JAKAOI010000024.1 GCA_021812265.1 Chloroflexota bacterium
CTGCTCAAGGCGCAACCTATGCCGCCACAACTGACGCCGATGGCGTAGCGGTTTTTACGCTTTCGAGCAACGTGCGTGGTGTCCCTGTTTATATTGTGGGAAAAGTCAGTGTTGGCGGCGAAGTTTTAACAAACTCCACATTTTTTACGCCATACTAAATAGGCCACAAAGCGCCTTATTAAAATATAAATCGTTGTAAATGTTCGCGAATTTCTCGGGCAGTAGAGCGTATATTCAGATAATCTATGGGAACTGAAGACGGCATGTCGAATTTCGGGTTTTCTTGGGTTAATAAAATAATGACTTTAATGTCGGGCTTTGCCAGCAAAGCGTCTATAATCTCCTTTATGGCAGCAGCTCCGTTGTTCGATTGAATACTTTCATTAACTATAGCGGCGTGAATTGGTATTTGTTTAATTAACACAACAGCATATTCGGCGGAACTGGTCGTATAAAATTCCATATCGCTATTGCTGAGAGGAAAAGCTTCACATTTGCCACTTGGTATAAAGTCATTTAAGCGTTCAAGATTTTGATCTACTACGATGATAGTTTTCATGATGTATCCTTTCAAATCCCTATATTGCCGGCCGCCAAAATGATATGCCGGTTTACAAAAGTTATGATAAAATAACAAAAGATTTAAATGTATATCAAATACATATCAAAATATGTGACATGTGAAAAAAACTCATGTTGCTGACGAAATTGCGCATCACAAACTATTTCAAGGAAAATAATTTTTATGGGCGCGAAAATTAAAAATAATAATATAAAACATAACAATTTATTCATCATGAGAAAGACGTGTGGATTCACGCAAAAAAAATTAGCGTTAGCAATAGAGGAGCAACTTTATACTAATGGCTATAAGGCAGTAACTATCAATGCGCAAGAGATCGGCCGATGGGAAAGTGGTAAACATCAACCAAATGATGCGTATCTGAAAGCGCTATGTGATGTCTTAAAAACTAATCCGGTAGAGTTTGGATTTAGATCTCGATCAGAATTCATTACCCATCTTCCAGAGCATTTGCCATTTGAAAAAAATTATACTGGCAGACAAAAACTGATGGAGATATTTCAAGAAAAATTGGCAGTAAATAAGGAAAAAACTATTTTAGCATTATATGGAGCCGGTGGAATAGGTAAAACTGCCTTTATTGCTACAATGATCAGTACATCTGAGCAAATAAAAAAAGCTTTTCCTAATGGTGTCTTTTGGATATCTTGTAATAGTTTTACTAATGCAAAAGGCTACAATAAATGTTTAAGGCTTCTCGCCAATGAAATTTTGCCGAAAACTTCTCCACACACAACATTTCAAGGAATTAAAAATATTATTCTGGACTATTTTGGGCAGCTAGATCATTGTTTGGTCGTTCTTGATGATATAAATCCTAATTTGGAAAAATATCTGAAGGAACTATTTGTGTTGCTTTGCGCCGGCAAAAATACCGCAATCATCCTTATCTCTCGACAAGAAATTTCCAAAAGCAGTGACATGGGTATACTCTCTTATTCGATGGATCCGTTAATACCAGCAGAGGCAAACATCCTTCTGGCCAGACTACTGCAGGAGAAAAACACCGAAAGACCAAGGCTAGCCGAGTGGAATAAGATTCCGGATATCTGTGAAACGGTTGCATATCATCCATTAACTATACGTTTGCTCAGCGCGTACTATTCAGAGCATAATATCTTGATTCAAAAAGACTATGAAAATCTGCGGCAGTTATTTTACAATACAGACTTAGGAAACACTGGGCTAAAAAAGTGTTTTGAAAGATATCATGAATTGATGAAAGATCCCAAACGATTTTTGCTGGCAGCGCTGGCGCTTTTAGATGGTAAATATATCCCGAGAGAAATTATTATTTCAATTGGCCAAGCGCTGGCTGAAGTGAAACACCAAACTATAGATATACCTCGGGAAATTGACGCTTTATTAAAATCTTCAATTTTAACGGCCGCCGGTGAAAACAATGTGACACTTCACGATATTTTTAGAGAATATATTTTTGATAATTTTCAAAAAAATTTTTCACAGGAAGAGCAATTACTGGTCTTGCATCTTATTGCCGGTGTCTTTGCAGATTTTGCCATAAAATATCGCGATAATGTGTTTGATTTTCATGAAAACACCATTGGCAGGCAGGAAACCAATATTCATAAAGCGCTTGACTGGTCGTATCACCAACAAAATTATGCGCTTACCAGCAAAATATGTCTTGGAATGGCCGGTTATTGGCGCACAAATGTTGTATCAGAAGAAAGCACAAATTGGCAGAAATATATACAATGGGGGATAGAGGCAAATAATATATTGATGCAGGGCCTAGGCGAGGAAACAGCGGAATATCAGCGTTTTATGCGGGAAAAAGCAAGCTTGCAAAATTTAAACGCATGGTTCTTCTATAATCGCCGAGAGCTTGCGCAAGCAAAAGCTGTATATACAGAAACAATACGCATCTATCACACGTTGCAATATGTGCGCGGAATTTGCTCTACATATATTGCATTTTGTGAAACAGCAATATCGGATGGCGCATGGAGCAACGCAGAAATATACGCAGCCGCTGCAATTAGGCTGCTGGATAAAGAGCTGAATAATCCTAATATAGACGATCGGCAAAAACTTGTGCGCAACAGAGGTGAAGCCGAGCTAATGGAAGCTAAAATAGCTTGGTTCCGCGAAGATTATGCTATCGCGCTGGATAAATTGCATAATGCAGAAAAATTTTTTGAAACTTGCCGAGATGACTGGGGATTAGTTACTTGTTGGTCGCTGTTAGGTCATATATATCTGGATACGAAGCATAATACGCAATTGGCAGTGCAATATATCAGTAAAATACGAGAAACAGATGTAAGAAAAAAAGATGTAACACAAACAGATAATGACACTACTGACTGGATTCTTTCGGCTAAATTTTTAATGGAATGCAATAGGCTGACTAACGCTGAAAATGTATTATTATATTATATATCCGAACATGATGATATCGTGTTTTATGAATATCTGGCGATAGCAAATTATATTCTTGGGTTGGTTTACGTTAAGCAACATAAACCAGATAAAGCAATTGTATGTTTGCAAAAAGCGGCTCAGTTAAATTCTATGCATTTTGGGCCAATAACTAAAAAATCTTTGCAATATTTAGCAGAACTTAAAGTCTTACTATGAGTAGATCTACTTTCTGCAAGACTGATAAATGGTAAACAATATTTTGCAAGTATTGTTTACCAATAAGCAAGCAAAGAAATTTTTATTTTCCAAAATCTCCAGTAAAGAGCGGCAGCCTCTTGTGAAATTTGGTTTACTGCTTGGCGGCAACTTTTCCCGCAAAAAATGATAAAAGAGCCAAGCAAGTTGCCTTCACAGTCATATCTGCAACATCTTTTTGCGGATCTACCTCTACAACATCAATACCGATGATGTTTGGCTGCTGCCCCAGCCAGAACAGCGCGTCGAACATCTCCCAAGGGCTTAACCCGCCGGGTGAAGACGCCGGACATCCAGGCGCCGCTGCGCGCTCCAGCACATCCATATCTACGGTTACATAAACTCCGTGCGGTGACTGGGCCGCCTGCCGATATGCCTGCCCGGCGCATTCCATAATCCCTTTGCGACGCACTTCACTCATGGTATAAACACCAATGCCTTGGGACCTCGCCCAGTCGTTATATATTTTGGAATTAGAGCAGCCATGTATACCTATTTGGGCAATATATTCGCCGCGCAATGCGCCGCGTTCGATAGCCCCGCGGATAGGTGTGCCGTTGTTGGGGCCGTTTTCCAACGTTCGCACATCGTGATGAGCATCGAATTGCACTAAGCCAAGCGGCCCGCCAAAATGCTGCGATAATGCGGAAAGAACGGGTCTGGTAATCGAGTGATCTCCCCCAAGAGTTACAATAAATTTGGCTAGATCCGCTACTGAATTGATTGCTTGCTCGATATGGCTGTGGCTCTGTTCTGCGCTGAGGATATTCATGGCAATATCACCAATATCACAAACGCTCATCTCTTGTAAGTTAACATCATAATCAGAATAATATGTGGAAAAATCAAGCAAAACTCGTCGAATTGCTGATGGCGTTAAGAAAGCGCCGCTATGCGATAGCGATGAACGGGAAAACGGCGCGCCAATTATAACTGCATCGAATGTATGCAGCGCTGCAGCGTGATCCCACTGCTGAACCCAGTCTCCGGCTTTGGGATTGTTGGGATCTGGCGCAGGAGTGCGAAATACCGCGTTTGGCGGTAGAAGATATGGGATATCAGTCATGATACTTTCCTTTTTTGACAAAGATACGTTTGTACGCTTATACTGAAGATTATGAACACGCATTAAAGCAGAATCACAAAGTAAGCCGCTGCAAAGAAAAATAGTTTCTCTTTATTTTGAGTATACGATATTACTGATATTTTCACGGATGGGGCACAACAATCTATGACCGCATATCGCGCCGTTCAAGGCGTTAAAGATATTCTTCCCGAACAAGCTGCGCTATGGGAGCATTTTGAAAAAATTATAAAAACAACGTGCGGTCTGTATGGCTATCAGCGTATTGAAACACCGATTTTTGAGGAAACCGGTGTGTACGCTCGCGGTGTTGGGGAAGGCACCGATATTGTAGAAAAAGAAATGTATACGTTTAAGGACCGCGGAGATACTAGTTTAACACTAGAGCCGGAGGGCACCGCCGGTGTTGTTCGCGCATATATTGAACACGGCATGCAAATGAAACCGCAGCCGGTTAAATTATTTTATGTGCGCACGCCTATTTTTCGCTATGAACGCCCGCAAAAAGGCCGGCTGCGCGAACATCACCAATTCGGCTGCGAGGCTATCGGCGAAAGTGATCCAATGTTGGATGCGGAGTTAATATCAGTTATTTGGTCGGTGTATACCCGAATGGGATTAACAAATCTTTCCATTCAATTGAACAGCATCGGTGATAAGGCTTGCAAGCCGGGTTATATGCAAAAATTAACAGAATATTATACTCCCCTGCAAGATGATTTATGCGCCGATTGCAAAGTGCGATTTACTAAAAATCCTCTCCGGCTGCTGGATTGCAAAGAAGAGCGCGATCAACCAAAGATTGCGCAAGCGCCCAAAATAGCAGAATATTTATGCGCCGATTGTGAGGAACACTTTAGCCTGCTGAAACAATATCTGGAAGAAATGCATATACCTTATACACTGAATCCTCTGCTGGTGCGTGGACTGGATTATTATACCCGCACCGTTTTTGAGCTTATTTCGGAAGATATTGGCGGCAGACAAAATGCTATCGGCGGTGGCGGAAGGTATGACGGGTTAATAGAATTGCTTGGCGGCAAGCCAACACCCGCAATTGGCTTTGGCTCTGGCATGGAAAGAGCCATCGCTTTGCTGGAACAGCAAAAAGGCAATGAGATTGCGGAAAAACAGCCCGATGTATACATCATTGCGTTAAACGCTGCGGCAAAGCGCAAGGCTGCTGAGTTTGCCAATATGTTGCGCGAACAAGATGTAAAAACACTGCTGGGCTTTGGTTCGCGCAGTTTAAAAGCATTTATGAAAGCTGCCAACGCCAGCGGCGCGAAGTGGGCAGTTATTATTGGCGAGGAAGAAGCGCAAACGAATACTGTTACGCTGCGTAATCTGCGCGCAGACGCAAATACTGCTGAGGAGCAAAAACAGGTTTCGCTCAGCGTCGCTGATGGCTTGCAAACTATTCTGCGCTCGGTTCGGCAATAAGTGTGAGGTAACTTGCATACCGTTCTTCGCTGATTTTGCCGTTTGTCACTGCGTTGCGCACTGCGCAAAACTCTGCGGATGCGTCGTGCGCGCAGTCGATGTATTTGCAGTTATCAATAAATGGCTGCAGGTCGCGGAACGCTCCGGCAATTTCATCTGCGGGCAGTTTCCAAAATTGCAAATCGCTAATCCCGGCGGAATCTGCAATCCATTTGCCTGATTCCATGCGAAACAGGCGTACACCGGTGGTGGTTTGCCTGCCTTGCAGAGTAGCTTTGCTGATTTCGGCAGTTTTTTGCTGTGCCCCCGGCACAATGATGTTGATGATGGAAGATTTTCCCACACCGGAAGGGCCGCAAATCAGCGTCATATTGCCAAATGCGTCTGTTAAGTTGGAAAAACCGCTGTTGGTATAGGCGCTGCTTAAGATAACCTCATAGCCAATGTTTTGATAAATATCAATCATTTTTTGCACATCCGCAGGGATATGTAAATCTATCTTATTAAAACAGATAAGCGCCGGTATTTTGTTATTTTCTGCCAACGCCAAAAAACGATCCAGCAGATTAAAGTTGGGATAGGGATCGTTGACGGAGAAAATGACGCAAACAGTGTCGAGGTTGGCGAGAAGAATTTTTTCATCGGTAGATTCTGCTTTGGCGCGAGAGAATTTGCTGGATCTGGGCAACACATCCTCGATAACGCCGTTTTCCTTATCGATAGCCGTAACAAGTACTTTGTCACCTACGGTAATATGGTAGCGATCTTGGGGCGTGTCATCCGTCTCTTCCGGTAGATTGTTTTTAGAAAAGCGCCGTATCGGAGCCGTAGATTTGCCTTTGAAATCCAACATTTTTCCGCGTTTTAATTTTCCGCGAAGTACGCAAAGCAGCAGAGAATTATCATTCATGGAAACAAGAAAATATTGGTGCGATTTTTCAACGATTATACCCTGCTGATATTCACGATTCAAATGTACTAATTCTCCGACTTCTGTAAACTGCTTCGCGTTTGGTTGTGGACGCGCTTGAAATATACCCTTCTATCATACTACTTTCCATGTTCAAATTGCTGAATACTATATTAGTTTTATAAAAAAACAATTGTCTCATACGTAATTTGCAGGGGCAGGTATGATAGAAGAGGAAAATAATCATTATTACGCGCGCAATAAGAGGTTTTAAAACATGCCTGAAGAAGCGATGTCGCAAGAAGCAATAGATCGTCTTCTAAACGAGATGAAAAGCGGAAAAGCTCCGCTGGAAGCGGTCCAGAGCAAAAGCGATTCAGAATTTGGCGCCGCGGCGCGCGCTCAGAAAACTGCTCAGCGTACTTTGGAGAATGAGCATTCTCATATTGTGCCGAGCGGATCAAAAAAAATTCGAGACTATGATTTTCGGCGGCCTAACCGTATATCTAAGGAGCATATGCGAGGGTTGCGGATGATTCATGAGAATTTTGCGCGTGATATTCCCCGCGCATGGGGGTCGATGTTGCGCGCCGGCGGGCAAGTGAAGATAACTTCTATGGAGCAGACGATATATGAAGAATTTCGTAATCATTTATCGCCGCACTGTCTTTTGGGCGTGGTAAGTTTGCCGCCATTAGAAGGTGAAATTGCGTTTTATATGGAATTGGAAACCGCGTTTATCTTAATAGATCGCCTGTTAGGTGGTCCTGGGTCTGAATTAAAGCGCACTCGTGAATTTACCACATTAGAGCTGAATTTGTTGAATAAAGTGATTGCCGCTCTGCTGCCGTTTTTTCTTGAAGCTGGTCTGCCGGTTATATCGTTAGAGCCGCAAATTGACAGAATTTTATCAAACGTTGAGTTTTTGCAATTAACTGCGCTGAATGAATCTGTTTTGGTGACAATTTTCCAGGCGCGATATTTAAATACCGATATGGATATTTCCTTATGTATACCGTATACAATGATTGCGCCGATTTTAACTCGAGTAAATTTAAATGAAAATCAACAGGGGCATGTAGGTTCCGATGAGTTGGATAAACAGCGGATGCGGAAAATTGTAAACCATGTGCCATTCGAAATAGCGGCTCGATTAGGCAGCGCCCCGGTCCCTATTGCTGAATTAACAAAATTGAAGGTAAATGATATTATTCGCTTAGATATTCATGTTGATGGCGCCGCAGAAATTTTAGTCAACGGTAAAGCGCATTTTGCCGCAAAGCCCGGTTTGTATAATGGCTCTTTGTCCATGCAGATATCTGATATACTCAAAAATATGGACTGAATAATTATTTCATCGTATACTAATTACGCATATCAGCAGCCTCACAGACGCATAAGATCACGGGGTTTTTTGCGCCTATGTTTTTATTGAACGCGCTGAAAGCAACCGCCGTGTTTGGGATTATTCTGTAAAACAGGAGAAATGCCCAATGAATGTTTACATTGAGGTAGTTGCTGCAACGATAGTTATGAAACATATGTAAACATGACTTTCGCTGCAGCATGGAACATCGGGGCTGTACAAGGGCGCCGCACCTTGTACGGGGTTCTGAGGTCCCCAGACCTCCCTTTATTTCAGATACGAGAAACATACGCTTCTCTTTCAAGCGAAAGTCCTAATAAAGAAAAACATCGGTTTTCTTGCTGAATGGGTTTACAAACAAGAAAAAATTTCAGAAACTTTGCAGAAGAATTTTTGCGCGGTGTAAATCTCCTCAATTTTTACATGCAGATAGAAAAATCTGTTTCTTCAATTTAACTTTGAAAGGTTCCAGTACGAATGAGTCAGCAAACAGTTCGGGGAAATCTCCTGATTGGCCAGTCAGGCGGCCCAACAGCGGTTATTAACGCCAGTTTAGTTGGCGCAGTGAAAGAGGCGCTGCGTATTGACGCAATTGATACAGTTTATGGCGCAATACATGGTGTTGAAGGTTTGCTGAACCGCAAAGTGATAGATATTGGCCATGAAACATCGGAAACACTGCAAACAATCATGCAAACACCATCGGCGTATTTGGGTTCATGCAGATATAAACTGCGGGAAGACGATCCGGAAAAAGCCGCAGAGATACTTAAAGCGCATAATGTCCGATATTTTTTGTATATTGGTGGAAATGACTCGGCGGATACTGCGCATCGCATCGGCGCTGCCGCGACAGCTATGGGGTACGATTTGCGGGTGATAGGTGTGCCGAAAACTATCGACAATGATCTGCCGGTGACTGATCACTGCCCCGGATATGGCAGCGCGGCGCGCGCGATTGCTATGGCCACACAGGAATCTGCCTTGTGTTCACAGGCAATGCCGGAACATTACCCAGTAAAGATTATTGAGGTGATGGGACGCTACGCCGGTTGGCTGGCGTGCGCTTCCTCGCTGGGCAAACATACGCCGGATGACGCGCCGCATTTAATATATATTCCGGAACGCAAACTGGATTATACAGCGTTTTTGCGTGATGTGCGCAATGTTGTGCGCCGTGTTGGGTATTGCGTTGCTGTGGTTTCCGAGCATTTAACCGATATGCAGGGAAAAGGCGTTGGAGAACAATATACCCAAGGAACCGACGCTTTTGGCCATCCATTAGTTGCCGGGGTTGCGCAAACTTTGGTTGATTTGGTCAATTCCGAGCTTGGATTGCGGGCGCGGTTCGATAAGCCCGGTGATTGGCAGCGCATGTCCAGCGCGCATTTCTCTAAAACTGATGTAGATGAAGCATATTTAGTCGGCAGAATGGCGGTTCGCTATGCTGTGCGCGGGGTGACGCAAAAAATGGTAACGCTGCAGCGTGTGCCGGGCGAGCGGTATGCATGCGAAACCGGTTTGGCAGATTTGGAGGAAATTGCCAATCAACAAAAAGTATTGCCGGATGAATTTTTGGATAAAGACGGCGCAATGGTGTCTCAGGCGTTTTATGACTATGCTTTGCCGTTAATTGGCGCCCCTTTGCCATCATATGCGCGAGTTCAGCCAAGGTATGTATGGTAAACTGATAGTATGCTGGGTGAGTTGCCGGCGCCGCTATACTCAAATGGCTTGCGGCGCCGGACACATAGCGTTGCTGCGCAACGCACAATTTTTCCGCGATCATACAATAAATACATCAGGGATTTTTCTTTGCGGAAGCACATACGGAGTTAGGTAATGACATCAGATGAAACAATTATGAAGGTTTTTGGCGCATATGATATTCGGGGAGTATACCCTGATGCGCTGAATGAAGAAATTACATATAAGGCGGCCAGAGCGCTGGTGGTTTATTTAGACGCCCGCGCGGTGGCTGTAGGCCGTGATATGCGTTTATCATCTCCGGCTCTGGCCGAAGCCGCGCTTCGCGGCATAGCAGATCAAGGCGCGCAGGCGATCGATTTAGGCATGACCTCTACCGATGAACTCTATTTTGCTGTTGGCAAGTTCGGCTATCCTGCCGGAATTATGATTACTGCCTCACACAATCCTGGGCAATATAACGGATTAAAAATGTGCCGCGAGGAGGCCATTCCATTAAGCGATAAAAGCGGCTTGGAGGATATTCGCGACAGTATTTTGCAAAATGATTTTCCGACTCCGGCGCAAACGTTTCCTATTCAAAAAGTGGATGTTTTAGACGCTTTTGTTGAACATGCGTTGGGGTTTGTAGATATCGGCAAAATCCGTCCGATGAAGATTGTGGCCGACGCCGGCAATGGCATGGCGGGTATGGTGTTGCCGCGGGTTTTTGCTAAAATTCCGCAGTGCGAACTGATTCCGCTGTATTTCGAACTGGATGGGCATTTCCCGCACCATCCGGCAAGCCCCATTGAGCCAGAAAATATGGAAGATTTGCAGCGCGCGGCGCAAAGCCACTCTGCAGATATCGGCGTGGCTTTTGATGGCGACGCAGACCGTATGTTTATAACCGACGAAAACGCCAATCTTATCGATGGCGCAACCGTCACCGCTATGGTTGCCACCAGCATGCTGCGCAAACATCCCGGCTCCACTATTTTATATAACCTTATTTCATCGCGCGACGTCCCCGAAGCGATAGAACGCGCCGGCGGCAAAGCGGTGCGCACGCGGGTTGGTCATTCATTTATCAAGCCGCAAATGCGGTCGGAAAACGCGATATTCGGCGGCGAACATTCGGGGCATTTTTATTTCCGCGATAATTTTTATGCTGATTCGGGTTTAATAGCGTTTTTGCATGTGCTGGAATTACTAAGCGAAGAGCATAAAACGGTTTCAGAATTGGCTGCGCCGTTTCATACCCGCTTTTCTTCCGGTGAAATAAATACCCGTTTTGAATCGCAATCTGCGGTGAAAGCCAAGGTTCAGGAGATTGTGCAAACATACGAAAGGCAACCCGGCGCGTCTGTTGATATGCTGGATGGCGTTACGGTCAATTTTTCCGATTGGTGGTTTAATGTTCGCGGCTCGAACACAGAGCCGTTTTTACGGCTGAATGTGGAAGGCGACACTGCCGTCCGGATGGAACATGGCCGTGATGAGGTTTTAGCGGTTATTCGGGCAAAATAACTCCGTATTCTCTTTCTAAAAAGCGCTTGCAAACAACAAAGACGCAGAAAGATCTGCAGTAAGAGGTTTGGAACCCCCAAACCTCTTTTTTTGTTGAAATGATCTGTGTTCTTGACTTTTTGGGATGTGCGGTATTATTGCGCCTGTATGGTGAATGTGTATAAAATGATGATTCCCGAACATACGTTGCCGGGTTTGCACAGCATCTGCCTAGTAAAGTAAAGCTGAGATTGCCCTGCGCTTTGAGCGGTGAACCGCCAAATACATGCGCTGCGGGTGGAATCGTAATAACCGGCCGGCTGCAGCATCTTTAAACTGCCGTTTTGGTGGTTGAATTTCCAAACTGCGTTGGCGGGCAGCACAACTTCCAAGTCGCTGCCTATGGCAATGCTTTTTATAGCGTTTGCTTCTGCAGGAACGATGGTTAGCGCAGCGTTACTCGGCCAATTTGGCTGCGCGGCGGCGCCGGGGCATCCGGTTAATGTATTGCCGCCGGTTGTTGCCGCTGTTGTTGAGTTGTGTGTATGCCCGATAAAGATGACGCCGGAAACAATGACGGCTGCCGCAACAATGGCTGCCGATACGGCAGTAATGGCGCCTTTTCGGGTTTGTATAAAATGCAGAAGATTATTCATTGCTATAATTTCCATTCCATTTGTTAAAAAATGAGATTTGCGTGATTTAGTTGATATAT
>JAKAOI010000025.1 GCA_021812265.1 Chloroflexota bacterium
GAATTTTCGGTGCTGCCTGCTCTTGGGTATATATTGCAACCAGTAAAATTGTGAGAGCCGCGCCAAGATTCAACACCTGCAATATGGCCAGCAGTTCAGGCGGTAAAGGCACAATCAGCAGAGCAATAACGCTGACGATTCCACCGGCCAGAAATACATCCGTATATTTCCCGAAGCGGGTTAAGAATGATGGCATGATCGTTACTCCTTTCAGGAACACAAACCCTGTGTAAGGGCAGCTGTTTTCAAAATTTTCTCTGTACTAGAAGTTTAGTAGCGAAGCGCCTTCAGACATAATGGATATCAATCCTTAAATGTTCGTCTGGCGGTCCATAGATTTCACGGCGATTTTACATTTCAGCGCCGCGCGGCTCGCAAAATAGCCTGACCAATAGTTCACCAGCGCCGCTTTATGCGGTAAATAAACGCTATAACTTCCGCTACGGCGCGATACAGTTGTATAGGAATTTCGCGATCTACCTCGGCAGACGCATAAAGAGAGCGCGCCAGCGGCGGATTTTCAATGATGGGGATGTTATATTTTCGGGCAGTTTCTTTAATCGTTTGCGCCATAAAGTCTTGCCCTTTGGCGGTTACAACCGGCGCGCGGGTTTTGCCCGATTGATAATACAACGCAACCGCAAAGTGGGTTGGGTTGGTAATAACCATGGTTGATTTTTTTACTTTATCCATCATACGTTTTTTGGCAAGAGCGCGCTGCATCCGGCGAATACGCGATTTTATTTGCGGGTTGCCTTCCAGTTCTTTTTGCTCATCACGCACTTCCTGTTTCGTCATTCGCATTTGACGGATATAGCGCCAGCGCTGAAAGGCATAATCGGCGGCAGCCAGCACACCACCAACAAGCGCAATAGAAAACAGCAGTGAATAGAGCGCGCCGCCCAGAATCTGCGGCGCAGTCGAAAGAATATCTTGTGGAGTTTGCCCAATTTGTGTTAACGTGCCCGAAATTGCTATATAAGCGGCAAACCCCAATATAGCAATGCGAACAAATTGCTTTAACATTTCAAATAGAGTTGTTAAAGAAAACATGCGCTTTAAACCGTTAGCAGGATTTATGCGATCCATCCTCGGAGTCAACAATTTAGGAGAAAACGCCAGCCCTGTTTGCCCCAACCCTGCCGCAACTGCAATAACAAACAACGTTAACCCTAACGGCGCAAATGCGCTGACCGCATAGCCGCCTTCAATAAACATAAGATGATATACATCTGTGACAGTAATATCACCATTGCCAGCGTTTAATAGCCCCACCCCAATTAAATTCTGTAAATTCTGCCAACTATACGACGCGGATACCCGCAATATCATCACTGCCAACACCAGCGCAGCTGCGCCGGGCAGCTCTGCGCTGCGCGATACTTGGCCGCGCTTGCGGGCGTCGCGCAAACGCTTTGGGGTAGCCTGCTCTGTTCTTTCTTGACCGGATTCTTGCATAGCCCGTCACTTCCACAAAGAGATGAACGGCAATGTTTGCAATTGCTGCGCAATGGTTTCAATAACGTAGGGCAAGGAAATAAACAATACACCAATAGAAGCGGCAGCTTTCAGCGGCAAATTTAAGGCAAACATATTCAACGCAGGAATAGCGCGGTTAATCAGGCCAGTAATAAAATCTGCCAGCAGCAACGCCGCTAATAGTGGAAACGCCAACGCAAACCCATACTCCAATGCTGTAAGGCCAAGCGGTAAAAATGTATTGATAAGCTGCTGCGAAAACATCATCTGTGTTATCGGCGCAATCATAAAACTTTTGCCCAAGGCCAGAAAAATCCAATGCTGACCATCTAATCCTAAAAATATCAATCCCGCAATAATGTTATAGACTGCGCCGCTTATGGCAATCGTATCATTTGTGCCGGCCATTTGCACACCGGGTGTTGTTATCCCAATTTGCTGGCCAACCAACGAGCCAGCCATATCTCCGGCTCGATACACTACCGTAAAAACAAAGGCAAACGCCAGTCCTATCAGCAATTCTTGCGCAAACAATACAACCAATGACGCTGGATCTTGCGATATTACTCCGGCGTTTTGCATTTGTTCTGGAGTAAATAAAAATGCGGTTACGGCGCTTAAACCAACTTTTATCGTAACAGGAACTTGCTGCTCAGAATAGATCGGCGCGGCAAAAAGCGCGCCAATAACTCTGGTAAAAATGAGAAAAAACACAATAAGAGCGCTGGCTGGCTGTCCTTGCATGAAATAACATCCTTTTACCGATTTACCTATTTAATGAATATAATTGGGCAAATTTGAATATAAATTTGCCACAAAGTCTAACAGCGTTTGCAGCGCCCATGGCCCAACTAAAATGAGAGCCAGCGCAACTGCAACAATTTTTGGCACAAAATTAACCGCCTGTTCATTTACCTGAGTAACAGCTTGCAGCAAGCTGATTACCAAGCCAACTACTAAAGCGGTTAATAAAACCGGCGCGCTCAGTTCCAACGCGAGAAATAATGCGTTTTGCATGAGAGTTAATACGGTAGACTGTGACATTCCGCCAACCTCTTCTTTTTGGAGATTCTGGTATGAGTATATGCGCGCTATCGCAAAATCTTGAGGGGCAGAAGTCACTTAATTTGCCCGATTACCGGGTCTATTTTTTTAACTGAACGCTCCGTAAGGTCTGGCGAATAGCCAAACGATGAGGCGTAGGTGTAAAAGCGCCAAAAGCTTGCGTAAATTTTGTTGTGTCTACAAGATAGGGGCGATCAAATTCATATCGCATTTCATATATTTCCCGCACAATGGGATCAAAAATACCGGCAGCCAGCAGCATCCACGGCGCTATTACCTGAATTTTTACAGAATCACCGCGGAGTTGTGCGCCGGTTTGCGCAGTATATTCTTCTTGTAATATAGTAAGAAACTGCCGGCCGGTTATTGCTTGCGGAGATGGTATATGCCAAATTTCCCCCAGCGCTTTTTCTTGCTGCGCCAGTGTAAGCAGTCCTTCGGCAAAATCATCCACGTATATAATGGCGTGAGGTTGATCGGCAGAAACCATCCAAGGCAGAGCTTTATGATTGCGCAGCGCGTTAATAGTGCGTGTATTGACAATTAAAGAATTAAAGGCGTTAGGCCCGTAATAATCGGGCGCGCAGCCAATGACGGCGCGAATACTGCCTTTTTTATGCTCCGCCAATATTTTTTCGCTGAGCTGGGCGCGTATGGCTCCTTTGCGTGTTATAGGCGCATACGGCAAAGCTTCCGTAATTGATCCGGCTAATGGCGGATACATATACAAGTTATCAGCTATAATCAGCTGAGCGTTTGCGCGCGCAGCCGCCGCAATAACATTTTCCAGCATGGCGGGCAGCAGTTCTGCCCATTGGTGATATGGAGCGTTTGCGCAATAATAGATACGCTGAGCGCCATGGCAGGCAGCGATAAGTTCATCTCTATGCAAAACATCCGCCGGATAGAATTCTGTTTTTCCGTCTTGGCTTATTTCTTGGCGGCAATGGCGGCTTATGGCGCGCGCCGGTATATTTTTAGCTGCAAGCGCCCTAACAACAGCCGCTCCAATACCGCTGCCGCCGCCAATGACAATTGTTTGCGCAAATGACTGCGAATCCGGTTGCATATATGACATACCTCTTTCATGGTAATCAATGTTTATAATATAAACATTGATATAAATATAAACACTGTTTACATTTTAGGGTATAAAAGAGATATTTGTCAAGACGCGCATGTATAAAATATATTGATTTACGCCGCCAATGATATCGGTAAAATCAGGCGCACCTCGCTGCCGCCGCCAACTTGGCTTTCAATTTGCAATGAACCGCCATATTCTGCGGCGCGATCTCGCATTCCCCGCAAACCAAAATGGCCGCTGGCTGTAAGCTCTGCTTCGGGAGAAAAACCATGGCCATCATCTTTTACAATAACTTGCAGTGTATTCTTTTCATGAGTAACCGTAATCAACACACTATGCGCCATAGCGTGTTTGCGCACATTCGCCAAGGCTTCTTGAATGACTCGGAAAATTGGCGCGCGCAGTTCATGGGGAATATCATCTTCAGAACAGCTGGCAAAGGAAATCTGCAAATCGGGGATGTTAGTTGAATAATCATCCAATAGCGCCTGTATAGCGCCGATAAAGCCCAATTCCACTAATTGCGTTGGGGCCAGCGCAGAAATGCTGTGACGCAAATCATTCAAACTCATGGCCAGCACTTGGCGCGCTCCTTCGGCCTCTGCTTTTGCCCGTTCGGCGTCTTCATCTATCAGCCGCTGCACTAATTCCAGACGCAGCATTAAATGCGCCAAATTCTGCGCCACACCATCGTGAATTTCTCGGGCAATTCTGCGGCGCTCATGGTCCACCGCTGACTCCCCTGCCTGAATGGTTAACTGTGCATTGTGCAGCAAAAGCGCCGCCGCGTTTACCATAGATGTAAGCAACAGCAATCGATCTCCTGAAAGTGGCGAGCCATCTTGAGGACGCAGCGCCACCCAGCCAAATATATTATTCTGCGCAAACAATGGGGCCAGCGCAAAACCTCGCCGCTGAATTATTTCATTATTAGCAGATTGCGCAAGTTCTGCAGCGGTTTTCACCCATGTTCCCGAATCATCGCTGCTGGCGGCGACTGGTTTAAATGCAGTGTCAATCTCACTGCGCAACAATAAAGCAACTTTTGCCGGAGTAAAAACTTGCGCAATTTCAAGAACAATAGCTTTACGCAACTGCTCCATATGCGGGCGTGTGGTGGGTAAAGAACTGATAGATCGCAGAGCGCCTAAATCGCGCATGCGCAGCAAAACATTTTCAATGCCCAATGCAACCTGCTGGCAAACATTTGTAATAAACATCGTTTCATTTTGCGCCAACGGAGCGTGAATATGCGCGCTATCCTCTGTTTGCAGCATCAAAGCGGGTATATCCGTGCGCAATCGATGCGATTCATCCCACACACTTGTGTTATAGCGAATAACATGCGGATCATCTTCTGTAATAATATCTATGGAGTTTTCCCAAGCAATAACCGCAATACAAGAGCTGCGCAAAATAACCGGAGCCAAAACCAACCGAGAACCGGCAGGACTTACATCACAGCGAATTGCCACCACCATTGCGTTATGATTTTCCTGCATCTCCTGCGCAAACGCGCTTAATTGCGCCATAGATTGCCGAGAAAGCTGCCCGCTGATAAAAACATTATTTTTTTGCCGGCCATTTTTCTTAGCGTCGGCAATATAAATAATTCCACACCCTGTTGCGTCCAGCGCTTCGCGCAGAGATCCTGCGGATTTAGTAATAAAAGACGCAACACTGTCGCTGATATTTGAAGTGCGCGTCAATTCATATAAAGTTGTTTGCTCTCTAGCCATATTACTTATTCCGGCAAACAAAACTGCGTTGCTCAGCGCATGAGCGGCGATACTGCTGATAAGACTGGTAAACTGAATTTCATCGTTTGTAAAGGCGTCTATCCTGCGGCGCACTATACACGCTACATACCCCGGGCCGCGCTGCGGATCGATTGGCGAAGCCAGCAATGAACGCGGATGATCATTGTTGGTGGTTAAATATTGCGAATGCCGCGATGTATCGGGGGCGTAAATTACGCGGTGTTGCTGCGCCGCCATTGCCACCAGACCTTCATCGGGACCAAACAGTATTTTGGCGCGGGTAATATCAATATTGCACTGCGCAACCATCCGCAAAAATCCGGTCTCTTCTATAATAAACAAACTGACCGTGTCAGCGTTTAGCGCCTCAGATAATCCCTCAACAATAGATTGGCAGAGATCATCATGTTCCAAAGTAACCGATAAACTTTGGCTTAACGTAAACAATGCGTTTGCTTGGTGTTCCTGCTGCTCTGCTCTGGCGACAGCCTGCGCATAATCTGCCTGCAGCAGCTGCCGTTCACTAATTGATTCTTCGTATTGCGCGCGGGTTGCGTTTTGCTGGTGGCTGCGTCGCAAATATTCTTTGCGTTTATCATCTCGATGTAAGTCATTAATCATACTATGATTCCTTTTCTTTATCCGCTATCCATTGGCTTTTAAAAATTCAGTCATTTTATTTTTACAATACAGGCAAACGCCAAATCACATAGGATCTTTTTCGGATGTTTCTCAAAAAATCTGAAGAAAAATAACTAATTGTCGATACATATGTCAAAGGGGTGTGCATGCGTATATGTCTGATTTTTTACCAAATAACTATTCCATCGATCCAAAAGATATTAAGTTTGGTTTCTGGTTTCTTATTGATACACAAGGCGTTATTTTATGGGATAATATTGCAGGAAATACTGAAAGCGCATTAATGGGACAAAATATCTGCGAATTCCTGACGCTGCCACAAAGTTTATTTTCTGAATATGGAACTATTGATATCACCTCAATTGAAAAACATTGTGAGCAGATGGCGCTAAAAATAAATGAAGACACCATATTGTTAGTTGAAACCAACGGAGCCAAAACAAATAATCCACATATTTTTCTATTGTTTTGCAAAGATATTACGCAACAAAGCGCGGCGTTGGATGACATGACGCATTCGATGTTTGAAACTGAAGAATTATCTAAACAGTTTGAATTGGCGCTGGATTCGGTGCAAGATGGCCTAGCCATTTATAATGAATATGGCAAAGAAATATTTCGCAACACCGCCAATAAACGCATACTTGGAACAACAGAAAGATTTGAGTTATTTGCAAATTTACCTTCGGATAATTTGCCATTTACACTTTACGCATTAGATAACACCAAGATAGCCCCCGTTAATTTTCCAATATCACGTGTTTTACGTGGTGAAGAACCGGATCCACCGACAGATTATATTATTGAACGCGCAGATGGCGAGCGATGCAACGTATTGATGTACGCAATGTCTATTTATAATTCCGTAAAAGACTTCGCCGGCGGCATCAATATTATAAGAGATATAACTTCTGAATATAGAGAACGTCAATATAATGAAATACTTATGGAGCTTGCGAGGGCTTGCGCAGAGATGCTCAATGAACAAGAAATTGCGCAAAAAGCAATGCAGGTGTTAACAAAAGGACTACAACTGCCAAACTACTCCATAAATGTTACCGATCCATTCGATCCATTTCTTATGCATAATCTTGCAGTTTATTTTGATAATGGTTTATCACAGGATGAAATGGAGTATATCCGCCAAACCATTGAAACTATCAAATTATCTGATATCAAATATACATTAACCGGAGAAACTATCACCACCGGTAAAGCGCGCTTTAATATTGACGCGCAACCCATCTATGTAAACGGCGCACTAACGAAACAGATTGTGCCATTTTATTCAGCTGCCACACTGCCTTTAAAATATCACGATACTATATTCGGCTCAATAACCATCGGCAATAACAAACCAAATAGTTTTTATTGGGATATCGGCCGGCAATCACTCATTAGCGCAATGAGTGAGGAAATTGCGCTGGCGCTGCACCGCGCGCGTTTATACGAACAATCGCAGCAGTTGGCTTTTACAGATCCGCTTACCGGACTTGCCAACCATAGATCTTTGCAGGAAAATTTAAAAAAAATTCTGGAAGAATCCAAAAAAACTGGCGGAATGGTTTCAGTTATTATGTTGGATATCGATCATTTTCGTCAATTTAATGAAAAATTTGGCCACGATATCGGAGACTTGGCGTTGAAAACCGTCGCTAACGCAATCCACCAATCCGTTCGATCTATCGACCATTGCTCTAGATATGGCGGCGAGGAATTTACTGTTATTCTGCCTAAAACTCCCTATGATATTGCCCAGCTTGTCGCAGAACGAGTCCGGCAAGCTATTGCGGCGGCAACGTTACAAATAGGCGCTGAAGAAATGCATATCACAGCTTCTTTAGGATATGCTTCTTTCCCACAACAGGCAAAAAAACAAGAGGAACTGCTAAAACTCGCAGATCTTGCGCTGTATGAATCGAAACACAACGGAAGAAACAGAGTAACTGGGTACACCCCAGAAATTGACGCCGCCGAATCTATCAATCGCAATGCAGCGTAATAGGGCTTTTGCAGCCCTTCTGTATTCAGGTTTTATCTCATTTTCATCACTAACGCACACGAGATTATGCAAGTATCACATTTTTGTGCTTTTGTTGTATAATCTCTATTGATGATGCGAAACAAAGAGGTTCCGCAGAAGACGCTGTTGTAACCTGCGCCTTTTGCGCTTTCTCCCTCTTGTTCGTGATATTTGTGGAGGTTATCAATGGCAGATGATTTTATGCCGATTGTCAATTGGGATCATGTTCAATTTTATGTCGGCAACGCAAAACAAGCCGCTTTTTTCTATAATCAAACATTTGGACTCGATGTGGTAGCATATGAAGGATTAGAAACCGGCGTGCGCGATCACACCAGCTATGTGCTGCAAAGTAATAAAATCCGCTTTGTTCTTACTACAGCGCAGGGACCCGATTCACCAATTTCGGAATTTATTAAGCAGCACGGCGACGGTGTAAAAGATGTTGCTTTTACGGTTCGCGACGCCGCCTATGCCTATGAACAAGCTGTAAAACGGGGCGCAACCGGACTATCAGAGCCGCAAGAATACTCAGATGAATTTGGCTCCGTTAAAAAAGCTTCTATCGCTCTTTATGGCGATGTCATCCACACATTTGTTGAACGACAAAACTATACTGGGCCGTTCTTACCGGGCTTCCGCAAAGTTTCCGAAAGCGCATGGCCCAAACATGGCTTTAAGGGATTATTGACGATAGACCATATCGTTGGGAACGTAGAATTAGGCAAAATGAATGAATGGGTTAAGTTCTACGAAAACGTTATGGGCTTTAAACAAATCATCCATTTTACCGAAAAAAATATCAGCACCGAGTACTCCGCGCTCATGTCTAAAGTGATGGAAGGCGGCAAAGGCAACATTAAACTGCCTATCAACGAGCCGGCAACCGGCCGCAAGAAATCCCAAATTGAGGAATTTCTTGACTATAACTATGGCCCGGGAGTACAACACATTGCCCTGCTGACCGATGACATTATTGAAACGGTTACCCACTTAAAATCGCGCGGGGTAGAATTTATTCAAGGTGTTCCCAGCTACTACGAGCATTTAGTAGACCGCGTGGGCGCAATTGATGAAGATATGGCGGCAATTGCTAAACTGGGTATATTAGTAGACCGCGATGAAGATGGCTATTTGCTGCAAATCTTTTCCCGCAATGTAGAAGATCGCCCCACAATGTTTTTTGAAATTATCCAGCGCAAAGGCGCGCGCGGGTTTGGAGAAGGCAATTTTAAGGCATTGTTTGAAGCCATTGAACGCGAACAAGCATTACGGGGCAACCTGTAATCTATACCTTTAAACGCCGCCAAATTTGAAAGGAACATAGACGTTATGCCTTCATATCATCATCTTGGCTCTATTCCGCACAAACGGCATACTATGCATAAAAAGCCCGATGGAACACTGTATTCCGAAGAGTTATTTGGCGAAGAAGGTTTTACCGGCCTCTCTTCTTTGCTCTATCACATTCAGCCGCCAACACGAGTTTCATCATTTGCTTCTTTAGGCAAAATTGAAACACCTGTTTGGCAAATCGCCGAACATCGGCATCATCACTTCAAAACAAAATCGCTTCCCAAAGGCGGAGACGCTGTAAGCGGCCGCAACATTCTCATGTTTAATGATGAAGTTGCTATCGGAACCGCTTTAGTAAGTGACCCCATGACCTATTTTTACCGCAACGCCGACGCCGATGAGCTTTTATTCATCCACAGCGGCAAAGGTGTTGTGGAATCCATATTTGGCCTATTGCCGTTTAGTGATGGTGATTACGTAAATATTCCTCGTGGGGCCACCTATCGTATTCAGCTGATGTCTCCTGAATTACGCATGCTGACTGTTGAAGCGTTCCATGGATCCATTCAGCCGCCGCGCCGATATAAAAATGAGTATGGGCAATTGCTGGAAAGCTCGCCATTTTGTGAACGCGATCTGCGCCAGCCAATGGAACTGGAAACTCACGATGAACACGGCAGTTTTGAAGTGCGAATTAAAGTAAACGGACAAACGATGGCGTATGAATACGACTATCATCCCTTGGATGTTGTGGGTTGGGATGGATATCTCTACCCATACGCGCTTAGTATTCATGACTTCGAGCCGATTACCTACCGCGTTCATGGCCCACCGCCAACACACCAAACATTTGAGGGGCCGGGCTTTGTTGTGTGCAGTTTTGTGCCGCGCAAGCTGGATTACCACCCGCTTGCCGTACCCGCGCCATATGCGCATAGCAACATCGACAGCGATGAAATGATGTATTACGTAAACGGCAACTACACGGCGCGAAAAAACATCGAAGAAGGCTCCATTACATTGCATCCGCGCGGTTTGGCGCATGGCCCGCAGCCGGGGGCAGCAGAAGCAAGTTTAGGCAAAGAATATTCCGATGAACTTGTGGTTATGGTTGATACTTTCCGGCCGCTGCAATACACCGAATACGCACGGCAGTGCGATGACGCCACATACCCCATGAGCTGGAAAGCATAATATTTGATTGAGCGCATAAAATGCATTGCGCTCTTCTCAGCGCCGCGCAAGCAACATCTATACCTTGCGCGGCGTTTGCGCTCTTCTCAAACTTCTTTTTTCAGTAGGACTTTCGATTGAAAGAGCAGCGCATGGTTTTCGTCTTTGAAACAGAGGGAGGTCTGGGGACACTCCAGAACCCCGTATAGGGGGCATTGCCCTTTGTACATCCCCCCGATTTTCCCTGCTGAAGCGAAAGTCCTGTTAAGATAACTATCGCAGTCAAACAGCAGCGCTGCAGAAATTCCGCCGGCGCAGTTTGCGAATGGACCGGCAAGACGCCATTTTTTCCATCACAAAAATTTTTGAGAGCCTTGTCAAGATACCTATCTCATGATATCTTAGTTACGCAGGGCAGGCAGATAGCCTTCCGATCAGATGGATAAAGCAAAGGAGAAAAACATGGCGTTTTTATGGTTTGGGCGGCGTCCCAAAAATGTAATCGTTGTACAGGAAAAACCAGCGCCAAGATTTACTGTATTTGCCGGGCAACGGCGTTTGGCAAACAATCCCTATATTCTTCCAAAAGATTTAACGGAAGTAAAACGACTGGATTTTCAGCATTTTGTATTAAAATATGGCATTCACGGCAATTATCTCGCGCCCATATCACAGCCAACAGCTATATTAGATGTGGGTTGCGGCACCGGACGATGGGCAATGGAAATGGCCAGAGATTTTCCTGGCGCTAAAGTCTATGGCCTCGATGTGGTTGCTGCGGAAGATTTTACTATCGGTTATGGCCTTCAGTATAAACCGCAAAACTATACTTTTTTAGAAGGAGATGCGCTAAAACCGTTGCCATTCCCCGATAATACATTTGATTTTACCCATCAACGGCTTCTTATCGGCGCAGTTCCAATGGGAAAATGGCCGGAAATTATTCAAGAATTAAAGCGAGTTACACGCCCAGGCGGCTGGATAGAACTGGCTGAATGCGGTGTGCCGCGAGATGAACCCGGAAAGCCCTATCCTCAGCTTTGGAGCACATGGATAGATTTTAGCAAGAGCCGCAATGTTGATTTTACTATGGGCAGCAGTATCGGGCAGTTATTGCGCAATGGGCAATTGGCGCAGGTAAAGCAGCACGAAATTATCTTCCCTATGGGGAATTATGGCGGACACATCGGCCTCATGTCTGCAACTGATTGTTTGGCAATGGGCAGAACTATGAAAAATCCGGTTATTACCAAGGGCATTATCGATGAAAAGACCTATGACACACTCTATAATGCAACTGAGCAAGAATTTAATATGAAAATCGGTAAAGGTGTTCTGCCATTTTATATTGCCTATGCCCAAAAACCGCTTTAAAGCAGCGCGCAGTACGCCGAAACCTCAGA
>JAKAOI010000026.1:0-4631 GCA_021812265.1 Chloroflexota bacterium
TAGCGCGCGGTTGCAGGCACACTGAACGTATCCGTAACTGAAGACCCGCCGGAATTGGAATATTGCGCGGAAAATGCTTGCTCTCCCACACTTTGTGAAGGAAACTCCATGATTATGTATGCGTTACCTGGATTTGTGGAAACTAAGTGATATGTTGGGGTGGTAAGCCCGGGAACAGGCGCCTTAACAGATAACGGTATTGGATCGAGCCGGATATTAACGAGATGAAAAACGATAATAGCAAAATCTTCGGGCCGCACTGCCCATACCGAAAGAAATGTAGGCTCATCGCCCGTGCTTTTGCTGCCGGTGGTTAGAAATCCTTGTGATAGCGGTGGTTTAACTGACATAGTTCGCTGCTCCTAAACACGTAATGGCGTCGAAGTTTTCCTAAACAAACTGAAAAATCACATTATTGTGATTATACACTATCGGCGGGTGTTCTTAGCGCCGATTGATATATACTTGGGACTTTTTTCCGTTTGAAAGCTGATTCTCTCAATTGTTGATCATTGACTCTGAAAGAATTCAAAAAGACAAAAGTTTTTATGAGGTTTGAAACTCTTTCCTATTTCTATTTTAAAGTATATGTGAAACACGGCAGTAACTGCTGTATTTGGGAAAGTTTTTGATTTTGCCATGAGATTAAGAAATTGCGCGTTGTGTATGCCGTGGAAAATTGTGTAACATGCGTGGTGTATCGCCTCGCACTAAAAAGCGGTAAAGTAATGCCGCGCAACCGGCGTTGGATAATTCATATATTGAATATGAAGCCCAGCGCAGGACTGCGCGGCAAAAAGCAAAAGAAGGGGACTATTTTTTGCCGCCTAAAAATCCGAATGCGCCAACTGCGGCGAATATGAGACCGACAACGCCAACATAGATGGAGCCGTGGGCAAATTTAAGAAAATGTCCACCGAAATGATCGAATGCGCCGACAAGAATGATAAGTACACCAACAACCAACAAAGCGGTTGAAAGACCTTTGTTCATGAAATTCTCCTTTTGATAAGTTCCAAAGCAAAATATGCTTTGTAAGCAGTATAGCAGATATTATTTTTTTGTCAAAATTTTCTTTGCGTTACTGCTTATTCCATGGAACATGGCGCCTATACAATCTCTAAGATAGACGGGCGGGCCAGCGATTTGCCGTTTGCGGTAAATTCTTTAACGGGCCAGCCAGATACTTCAGTAATAACTTCGATTCCTTGCTGTGTAAGTACAATGGTGTCTTCAGATTTACAGCCGGAAACGGATGGGTTCCATGCAAACGACTGATTCGCTGCTATGGGAACTTCGCTGGATGGCAGCGCTAAAAATTCCCGCGGAGCGTAACCAACACTGCCGCCTTGATGATGCTGCTCAATTGCTTCGGCAAAACCTGATCGCGCGTAGGAACTCCGCACGATATCAAACATATCTCCCATTGTTTTACCGGCTTGCGTTCCCAAAATTAAATCGGTGTCTGCTTGGCCGACAGCATTGGCGCGGCGCAGTATGTCATCCGGGATCGCGCCGAAATGGGCCAGCCGCGTAACTGAAGCAACTAAACCGAATTTGCGATAACATAAAACTACCATAACATACTTATCAATCTCTTTTGTCGTGGGCAGCGGATGCCGATAGTTAAAAATCCGCTCATCAGAGGCAACAAGATTTACAGTGGCTAACCCGCCGCGCGCATACGCCGCCTCGCTTAAAAGCCCGGAAATTTCAAATTCTGTCATGCCCGGTTGAATGTCGTACATCACTTCGCTGATGGCTTCCGCCGCTTCCGCGCCGATAATGCGCATCTTATCTCTTTCTCCTTCGGTGAATACACTGCGCAGCTGCTTTATCTGTGCGCGGTAATCTGCACCAAAATCGAGCGAATCCGAGGCGATTCTTTTGCCTGTCAGCAACGTGTTTGCCACATTGCCGCGTGTGTGCCATGGTTCAATAAAAAATTCAAATCCGGCTGCTTCAAGCTGCTCTTCGTCTTTCATGCGCGGCGCTTCAACTGAGTCAGTTAGCATGATAAGTTTATTTGGTGTTACAATCACATATCCCTGCGCGCCGTCCGTCGCTATGTTGATATATGTTCTTGCGCCGGCGGTTATCCACGCAATATTGGCAGAGGTTGTTAACACTATTGCGTCAAAAGCATCTTGCGCCATATATTTGCGTAAAATTTCCGCTTTTTCGCGCACTTCATCTTGACGAGTTTGGTGTATGCTCTTCATGGTCAAAGTATCCCCTGATAAAAAAAGATTATTTTAAGTATATCCTAATTTGTCCCCAAGCAGAGATATGTCGCGGCGCAGTTATTGGCAGATGTTTTGCCGCCGTATTTTCCATCTTTCTAAGGTCCTGAAAGATGGAAAAGCATAATTATCATATGTCATACTAAAGTCAAGCGATGGATGAGAGGTGTGAAAACATGCGGAATACTGATAAATCTGATATTCAAAATAGCGCCGAATCGGAACATACCAGTGAGTTTTTGGCTGTTACCGAAACCGTCACCGATTATGCAGATGTTGTTCATTTTTTTGCTCCCCGTTTTAAAGGAATATTTTCGGCGGATATGATACAAATGCGGCATCTAAGAGCAGCAATTCGTCGGTTGAATCGTTCCCGAAGCAGATTAATTCGGATTCAGCGCGGCGCCGTGTGGCTGCGTTTGCAAATGCATTCCGCCGCGCAAAACGGCTTATTAGCGGCGCGCGCGCGGTTAGGATGGCTGCGCGCTGTAAAGGCGCGTTCGGCGCAAAAACGCATTGCGCAGTTGAAGGCATATTACCAATCGATTGAAGCCGAACGTATGCTGCATGTGCGGGTTATGGCTGCCGCGCGTACACTGTTGTTTGGCTGGGAAGAAAAAAATATCTCGCGCCCTATACCGGCTTTGAAAGCGTCGCGCAAACTGCGCAATACCATTTTGCTGACAAAGCGTGAAGAACGCTTGGCAAGAAATCGGCTGAGCGAGGTCGAATTAGCAGAGCATCAGATGAACGCCGCACATGAAGCGCTGAACCAAAATTATTTTCCGTATGCGCTGAATCCCGAAAAAATACACCTGCCCTTTAACAGACGCAAATATGTAACATATGTATTTTTGTTGCTGTGTGTTATTGCCGCCATTGCCTTTTTTTATCCGCCGTGGAATCTGCCAAATCTTGGAGTATCGTGCAGCAACGCCGGAAAAAATATCGGCTGCGCCTCTTTGCCGGTTACATCCGCCATTTCTTTAAGAAATACCGGCAGCGGCGCAATTACCGGCTGGGTTTCTGTTTCCGCAAATATGTATACTCGTTCGCCGGACCAAATTTTGCCTGTTTTCATCCTTCCGAATCATACACAAATATTTACTTGCGATAGTTTTAATATCTGCACGAATAGCTTTTCCCAGCCAATTTATGTCAGTATAACTACATCCGGCGGCGCGTACAACACTGTAATTCAACCGTAGCCGTCGTTGCGCAAAAAACTAGCTGCTTTTGGCTTGAGTGAGGAACATATGGCTTTTTCAGATCCCGAAGAATCAACAGTTATTATTCCTGTGCTGCGCGGCGCGCTTGCCGATGAAAAAACACTGACACGGCTGCCTGCTGTGCAGGGTTTGCGGACCCCGATAGCGGCGTCAAAAAAAAGAAGCATAAAAGTTCCCGAAATTACCGCATTATTTTGGGTGATTAAATTACTGTCTACAGCGCTGGGGGAATCTTTTTCCGATTTTATGGTGCATCATCTAGACCCGGTTATAGCTGTGCTGATAGGCGCGGCGGGGTTTAGCGCGGCAATATTGCTGCAATTTGGTGTTTCATCGTATAACCCAGTGGTGTATTGGCTGGCGGTAGTGATGGTGGCTATTTTCGGCACAATGGCGGCGGATGTTGTGCATATTGTGTTAAAAGTTTCGTATCTGCACTCTTCAGAAGGTTTTGCCATTGCGCTGGCGTTCATTTTAGTTGTGTGGTATTTCAGTGAAAAGACATTGTCGGTTCACAGTATCAATACTTTTCGGCGCGAAATATTTTATTGGTCAACCGTTATTGCTACTTTTGCGTTGGGCACGGCGCTGGGCGATTTAACGGCTACTACCCTCAAAATGGGCTATTTTACTGCAGGGCTATTGTTTATTGGATTATTTTTACTGCCGGTTATCGGCTACTTCCTTTTGGGGTTGAATGAAATAACTGCGTTTTGGGCCGCATATATTCTTACCAGGCCAATCGGCGCTTCCTTTGCTGATTGGACGGGCAGAATGCCGTATGAAGGCGGAATTGGTGTTGGAACAGGGAAGATGAGTATTGCGCTGGCTGTTTTGATTGCTCTGCTGGTCGGCTATGCGGTGCGGCGGCGGCGGTTAACCGCTAAAACTGTGTAAACTGCCGCTATTTGTAAAGATGATTTGTGGCAGTTTATGAATTTGGGCGATCGAAAAGATCGCCCAAACAGTTCCCCACAGTTTGTATATTGCCGCGCTTGGCTACTTTTGTGAAGCAATGCACTCTATTTCAAATTTAGCGCCACGGGGAAGATCTTTTACCGCAACAGTCGATCTTGCTGGGGGATTTTCCCGGAAATATTGCGCGTACACTTCGTTCATAGCGGCAAAATCGGCCATATCCGCCAAAAACACTGTGGTT
>JAKAOI010000026.1:4641-11631 GCA_021812265.1 Chloroflexota bacterium
GGAGCCGGCGGCGCGCAATATGGCTCCAAGATTTTTCAGCGCTTGTTCGCTTTGCTCTTTGACGTCCCCGTCAACCAATTGGCCGGAAGCAGGGTCGAACCCGATTTGCCCAGAGACATAGATAACGCCGCCGCTTTGTACAGCTTGGCTGTATGGTCCGATTGCCGCAGGAGCGTTTGTTGTTGCAATAATTGTATGTTCTGCCATAAGATAATGAAAAATCTCCTCATATATTTTGCTGAAGCGCCATATTTAAGGATATTTTTGGCGCTGTGTCCAATTTGTATTGTATCACTGAAAGTGATCTTGATCCGGAAAAACAGACACCAAGAAGAAACAGATGATATACTCAACACAATGGAGCAGAGTGTTTGGCCTAAGCTCAAGGCAGAATTAGTCTATGAGCAGATCTTTCCTACCAGCGCACAGGCTCGCTGGGCTATTTTGAATATATTGAAGTGTTCTACAATCGACAATGGAAGCGCTCTCAACTGGGATGTTAAAGTCCATGGGATTTTGAACAACAACAATTCTCTTCTGTTTCTTTTCTTTGGCCTCTTGAACAGATCATGCTCACTTCACCGCTCCCATAGAAAAAGGGACACACCAATGAGATGTGTCCCTGAAGAAAATTTCTGTTCTATTTGAACCGATTAGTGATGCAAATAGATGAATAACGGCGCCATTACCAAGGTAATGGTGTTCAGCAATTTGATGACGATGTGCAAGGATGGGCCGGCGGTATCTTTAAACGGATCGCCGATGGTGTCTCCCACAACCGCAGCAGCGTGCGCTGGGGAGCCTTTCTTTTGCACTACGCCGTCAATTTTTAAGTTGCCGGCTTCAATATATTTTTTGGCGTTATCCCAAGCGCCGCCGCCATTATTCATAACCAAAGCCATCATAATGCCTGCGATAGTGCCAACAATTAACATGCCGCCTGCCGCTTCGGGTCCGAGTACAACGCCGACTAAAATAGGTGTCGCCACAACCAGCAGGCCCGGCACAACCATTTGCTGTAACGCCGATCTCATGCTGATATCAACGCAGCTTTTATAATCGGGATCTTCCGTGCCCTTCATAATGCCAGGTTTAGCTTTAAACTGGCGGCGTACTTCCTGAATCATCCCTTGCGCGGCGCGGCCCACAGCCCGCATAGCCATAGAGCTGAATACGAAGATGAGCATGGCTCCGATGATGCCGGCGATGAAAATAGGAGGATTTGCCAGATTTATGCTGTACACAGCGTTTGCCGCGGCGGCGGTTGACTGCCCCGAAGCCACAACATCCAAATAAGCGCCGATGAGCAAGAAGGCCGCCAATGCAGCAGACCCGATGCCATAGCCTTTGGTGAGCGCTTTTGTGGTGTTGCCAACGCTGTCTAAAGCGTCGGTAATGACGCGCACCGATTCCGGTGAGTTGCTCATTTCCACGATACCGCCGGCGTTATCGGTGATTGGCCCGAAGCTATCCATAGCAAGGATGTATCCAACGGTCATCAACATGCCGATGGTGGCAACCGCAGTAGCGTAAATGCCGCCTGTGCTGATGACGCCGTGTGAGCCGCCGATATTTGCCGCCGCGCCCAGCGCATAGGAAGCGCCCAGCGATATAGCAATAGCCAAGGAAGGAAGGCCGGTGTTTTCAAAGCCGATAGCTAAACCGGTAATGACGGTTGTTGCCGCTCCGGTAACCGCTGAATCGGCGATTTCCCGAACCGGCCGCCAAGAACCTGAGGTGTAGTATTGAGTGATGAAAACAAACGCAAAGGTATTGGCTACACCAATTAATCCTGCTGCGGCAAAGCGCCACCATTCGGTTGTGCTGGCGTGAAGCAGAAAATATGTTGCGGCGACAATGCCGATTGCTGAAATGGCAGCCGACACATAAAAACCCATATTCAATTGGTTCATGGCTGCGATACCGGGATCTTTTCCCTGCATTTGGTCCGGATTTTTAACGCTGCCGGAACGCACCATTAAAACGCCAATTAAAGAAGCGACAACGCCAAATCCAACTGCGACCAGCGGCAGAAGAACCCAGCCGACATTTAATTTACTGGAAGAACTGACCAAAGAGGCGGCGACGGAAGCGCCAAGAATCATAGCGCCGATATTTTCTGCGGCGGTAGATTCAAATAAATCGGCGCCACGGCCGGCGCAGTCACCGACATTATCTCCGACAAGGTCGGCAATAACTGCGGGGTTGCGCGGGTCATCTTCGGGAATACCGGCTTCAACTTTACCGACAAGGTCGGCGCCGACGTCGGCTGCTTTGGTGTAAATTCCTCCGCCCAATTGCGCAAATAACGCAACAAAACTGGCGCCAAACGCAAAACCAACGATAAGAGTCGGAGCGTTTTGCGGATTTTGCATGCCGCCAAACAGCATATACACCAATGTTACACCAAGCAAGCTGAGAGCAATAACTAAAAAGCCGGTTACAGCGCCGCCGCGCAAACCAACAACCATTGCTTTGCCTAATGATTTTGTCGCTGCGCTGGCGACACGAATATTTGAGCGCACAGCTACAAGCATACCGATGTAGCCGGCTAAACTAGAGCATGCGGCCCCAATTAAAAACGCCAGCGCTGTTTGCCATGGCTGGGCGTGTATAGAAGAACTGACTGTTGGCAAAAATGAAAGAACCGCATAAATAATAACGGCAACTACTATAGCCAAAAGCGCAATCGTTTGATATTGCCGCCGAAGAAACGCCTGCGCGCCTTCAAGAATAAAATTGGAAATGCGCTGCATGTCTTTTGTTCCGGTGTCTTGACTAAGCACCCACCGGCCTAAATATGCGGCAAATAGTATTGCTATTACGCCGGCAATTAATGGGACTGCAATCCAGTAAGCGTTCAAGTTTGTCACGTGTTAAATTACCTTTCCCCTTATCAATTTCAACGCTGCATTGCGTGAGATATTGTCCGCGCCTGGTATGTTCAAGCTTTTAATAACAAATGCGCCACAGATTCGAACGCTGAGAGAATCTATGGCGCTGCCCATCTTTGGAGGATACATGCTGCCCTGAAATTCAAGCTTGAGCACAGGGGCCTATATCTTGCTTGAGACGTAGAAGCCACCCACGTCTGGCGCGAGTACATGATATTTAAAGTGTAACATAGGTGTGATAACTTTACAAGAATATCGCCATATTGCTGGGATTTTATGGTAATGTTTTTTTCGTAAAAAAAGTTTTTTTACGGATATTACCGGCATTTTTACATAATAAAAGAATACATGTTCCATAATTTGGCCATGTTTTTCGAATACTTATATATAGACAGCATGCATTCAAGTATGTTGTAGTACGAACACTTGCTATTATGATATAATCAGGTGAGTGTTATTCCGTTTCCCGCGCGGTTCATGTATGAGAGGAGTTTACCGTGTATAATCCGCCATCCGGTTACAGAGTTCTTATTATCGATCAAAGCCAGACAGGTTATAAACTTGCCGCGCTGCTGAAGGACAGAAATAAAGTAAACATTGATGTTGTTTCATTTAATGTTGTAGACGCATTGCAGGCGCGAAATACTATTGAGCAGTTTGATTTATTTTTTATTGATCCATTTTCTTTTTTTCTTACCGACGCTGTCACCACGATTGCGGCTATTACAAGCCGTCCCAATAAATCTGTGGCCTTGTTTCGAAAATCTGAAGAATGGGTGTCGCGCATTAATGAACTTCAGGGACTGGCAATTACGTACACCGATTTAAATGCGCTGCCATCTTTGGATAAATCCCGGATTGACGATCTCTATTTTACTAAGGAACTGCAAAGCGTTATTCCTAAAATGACTGAAAAATTGTATTCGTTTCGCTCTTCCGAGCAGGGTTTCAGTCAGAGCGGATTGTGGCAGGCTCAACAACCTGAGCAATATATGCCGCGCACGCTGTATGATCTCAAAAATTTTGTCGTCCAAACGGTTAGGGAAAATTTCCCAAATCAACCGGCAAATTTGCTTCCGGGAACACCCCACGATCCATATTCGTCCGGATTCAATTTATATCAAATTCAGTCTTCGCAAGAATCTGCAAACGCAACGCTAAAAAATCATGACGAGCAGATTAAAGATCTGGGCCAAAAAGTTCAGAATATCCTGGATGCGCGCCGCGACACACGCCGGCTGAATGATGATTTAAGCGAAACGAAACGCAGAAATGAACAGAATGAATCTAAAATTTCCGATCTTGAAAAACGGTTGCAAGGGAACGCATCGCAGATGAAAATGTTGAGCGTTTTTCTCGTCGCAGGTGTGGTGATAACGCTGATTTTTATGATTCTTACGATTCTTGTGCTAACAAAAACTATATAACAAGGCGCGCGGCGGCATACGATGATGTTTTGCTCGCTTTCGTTTTTTGGCGTTTGCCGCCGCAAAATTGCAATGCAGGGGAAATATTTTCCCTGCTGTTTTTTTATGCGCGAAGTAATTTTTGCAGCGTTTTTACTCCGGCTTCCAGCTCTTGCGGTGTTCCGTTGCCGAATCCCAGCACAAAACCTTGCTGTTTTTCTTCCCCAGTGTAATAATACGATAGCGCTGGGACAATAACGCCTTTGCGAAGAGCTTTCCGGCTGACGTAGGTGTCATATCCCAACGGGGCCGGCGCTTTCAGTTCCACCATCATATGCAAACCAGCAGGCGAAACATCGCGAATGTTTAGCAGATCCGCCAGCCAGGTATCCAGCGCAGATTTTAGCGCTGCTTGGCGTTGCGCGTAGAGTATACGCATACGGCGGATGTGCTGCATAAAATAGCCGTCATCAATAAATTTTGCCAGCGCTGCTTGCGCGCCGATTGTTGTTGAGCGATCCAGCAAATTTTTGATGTGCGCGCATGTGGGCGCCAAGGATGGCGGCGCAACAATATACCCAATGCGCAACGCAGGAAACATCGATTTGCTGAATGTGCCGATGTAGATAACTCTGCCATTGGTGTCTATCCCTTGCAATGCAGGCAGCGGATGCCCGGTATAACGGAATTCGCTGTCATAGTCATCTTCCAAAATCCATCCTCCGGTTTGCTGCGCCCATTGCAGCAGCGCCATTCGCTGCGCTATTGGCATGACTGCGCCGGTGGGGTATTGATGCGAAGGGGTAACATACGCTATTTTTGCCGAGCTATCCAGTTTTAGGGCAATTTCTGTTTCAAAGCCATGCTGCGAAACCGGCGCAGGAATAATTCTGGCTCCGTTGGCGCGAAATAGCTGCGCGGCTAGTTGATAGCCCGGTTCTTCCATCCAAACCGGTGTTCCTTCATCCATGAGGAGCAACGAAAGTATGTGCAGCGCTTGTTGCGCTCCGTTGACAATGATAATCGATTCCGCCGAGCAATATACATCGCGCGAGGCTCCCAAATATGCGGCAATTGCTTTGCGCAGCGGCAAATATCCTGCTGCGTCTTGATATCCCAATGTTTTATAGGTGGGAATCGATTTCAGGCATTTTTGCCATATATCCATTGGAAATAGATCCAGCGCCGGCGTCCCGGTTTTAAATACTCCTTGCATTTCTGTTTCCTGGGCAGCGCCTTGCGCGGCAATATATCTTTTGCTGCGCAGCGAAATTTGCTCGGCCGCTGCATTTGCCTTGCGCGCCGCGGCTTCAATTGCTATGGGAGTTGTTCTGTTTGCCGGCTTTGTCTCATTGCCTGCCGGTTTCATCAGCGCGTCGGGCAAAAATGATGAAACATATGCGCCGTTTCCGCGCCGCTGTTCGCAATATCCTTCGGAAACAAGCTGTAAAAACGCCGCTGTAATGGTATTGCGCGATACACCTAATGATTGGCTGAGTGTGCGCGCCGCTGGCAGTCGCATGCCTGGAGGCAGTTTGCCTTGCAATATTCTGTCTCGCAAAGATGTATAAATCTGCGCGTACAGCGGCGCAGAATTTGTTTTGCTTACTTGCAGCCCTGCTAAGGTATCTGGCGCTTTTTGTTTTGCCATGATGGCGCCTCATTTTAGTGGATCTATGTAAATTGCTGATAATGACACTTTTCTATAAGCCATTATTCCAGTATACTACATAGTATAGCAAATAGCTGTAAGTTATTGTGAGGTCTCGCGCAGCGCGTTGCGCCATATAGACAGGCGCTGCGTGGCGGCGGTTTTTTTTATTGAGAAAGTGAGTAAAATTGGATGACACAGCGATCAACCAGAATACGCCGGCATCCCGAAAGATCGGCCCCCGATGCGTTGAACAGCATTTTACAAGCGGGATTAGTTGCGCATGTGGGGTATATACTGGATAATGAGCCATATGTAATACCGTTTTCGTATTTTAATGAACCGAATGACACCAATATTTTATATTTGCATGGTTCGTCGGCCAGCCAAACATTGCGCGCTTTGCGAAATGGCGCCACCGTGTGTGTATCTATAGCAATTGCTGATGGCATTGTGTATTCAAAAACGGCGATTAACCATAGTATGAATTATCGCAGCGCAGTGGGGTATGGCAAAGCAGAAGTGATGCAAGATTTAGCGGAAATTGCCGAAATGTTTGATCGCTGGATTGGCAAATATACTCCCGGACGACAGCCGAGTATTGACTATCGGCGCGTAGATGATGAGATGATGCGCGGAACAGTAGTGTTAAAGGCGCATATTGCGTCGTGGAGTGTTAAAGCGCGCAGCGGCGGTTCCCGTGAGGAAGATGATGAAAATCCTGCTGTGCCCGGAACGTCTGGCGTGATTGACATTTCACAATTTTAATGGATACATATAATATATGTTTGGTATAGCGTATAGTTTTTTTTCGGCAATCAGTTGGGGAACAGCTGATTTTTTGGGGGGATTGGTTTCACGCAAACTCAACGCCGCTGCCATTGTGTTTTGGAGCCAAATTGCCGGATTTGCGCTGATGGTTATTGCTGCGTTGGTCACTCGTGTTCCGCCAACTTTTGCGGATTTTGGCTGGGGAGCCGCTGCGGGTATGTGCGGCGCGGTAGGTTTGCTGCTTTTTTATCGCGGCTTGGCAATTGGG
>JAKAOI010000027.1 GCA_021812265.1 Chloroflexota bacterium
GGCGATGATGGCTCCGGCGCGCGCGCTGGTTTTTACGGCGATATGCGACGTTTGCGCTGCAGTTTGCGGCGTGCGGCTGTTAAACGCGGCGCTGCGGGCCATGCGCGCGCCGACGGCTACGCACACTGCGCTGATGGCAGTTTCCGCGAGATATGATATATGCGGGTGGAATCCGTTGGCAAATATATACGCGGCGGCGACCGCAATGGTAAGGACAGGCCAAAATGTTTGCGCCGGATCCATCAGTTTTATCCACATTTGGATTGACTGCGCGCTGTGCGAACGTCGCGCGATATCCTTAGCGTATTTTGACGCGGCGGAGAAGTTTTGGTTTCCATGAAAAAACTGCTGTGAGTCTTTATCGGGCAGCGAGTCGGTAATTTTGCGGCGCATTGATTTGATTCGGGTTGCGGAATCTTCAAGCGAATCTGACGATTTTACGGTTTGTTGTTCGGTGTCATCCATTTTCAGGCATATCCTTTACTGGTGAAGTGCGGGAATCAGAGTTTTCAAATAGACGTGTCATATGATCAATGTGTGTTTGTAATTTTTTATTCATAAACGCCGAGGTAAAATCGCCGCGGGTTTTTTCAATTATTCCGCGGGCTGAATCTACCGTGCGGCGCAGGTTATTGGTGAGCGCATCGGGGAAAATTAACGCCGCCAGCGCGCCATATATATCATCCATTGTTTGCAGCAGATATTCACACACATCCATATTATCATGAATCATTTCATAAAGCAGATGTCTGCGCAGTTCGCCTATAGCTTCACCCAGCCCATTGATATATGGCGCCCATTCCACCTGCAAATCTGCCGGACCCGGCAAGTTTTGCTGCTGGATGATTGCCAGCGACACTGCGGCTTCGGCGTATTCTTTTTGCGCGTCTTGAATTGTTCCGGAAAAATAGAGATCTGGGTGTTCTTTTGTTGTTGTTTGAATCTGTTCCAATAAGTTGCGCGCCTGAAGTATTCGCTGCTGCGCTTCGGCAAATTCTTTGCGGTGTATAAAGCGCACGGCGGAGCCGCTTAACTGAATCACTTTGCGCGACAGGGCAATTTCATGTTCGCGCGCAAGATTTTTTTGCGTAAAATAAGTGTCCGCGTCCGTGTGAATTTTCTGTATATCAATTGTTTTCATTATGGGCGGTTCGGCTCCTGACAATGAGTATAGCTTACGTATTTTGCCGCAGATTTTGTATTTCGGCGGCGATAATTTGTTGTATTTGTGTGTTATTTGCGGCGCATACCGCATATGTGTCGCTTACAGATGTTCCACAGATAGTTTCGGATTGCAGCGCGTTATAGAGTATCAATAGTTCGCTTTGGGTGTTTTCTGCTCCGAAAGGCGTATGTATGTGGTTTAGGCTGACGGAATTTAGGCTGATTTGCCGGGAAAGCGGCGCAAGACATTTTTGCGTTGCGGTAAATGTTTTATATTTGAGATAGCATTGATTGATTTTAGCGCTTTCCGTCGCTATCCATTGTGTTTGTGAATTTTTGATCGAATTATATATTTGTAATTGATGATTTGCAAGGATCCCTTGAAACAAAAGCAGCGTACACAGCGCCAGCGCGCTTGCGGCAAATAATATTTCGCGCGCGCGCCGGCGTAAGGCCTGTAAAAACGCCATATTATCAAAATCGCCGCCGAATTCGTTTTTGTTCCAAAGCACACTGCTGTATATTTGTTGTTTTACTTGAATAAGTGTTTGCGCAGCCATAGTTCCCTTACTTACAATACATGATTCCGATTAATTTACATTCTTTGACAATAATACAGACGAACACCGATGAGAAAATGGGCATTTTCAGCGTATACTATAAGATATTATTGCCATAGCCGCCACAGAAAAAATACTTGATGCGCTTCCATCAAATGATACATTTGGATTTTGCGGCATGACAATATAATGGCCGAAAACGCCTGAAAAATTTCTGAACGCATGAATATGAAGTTTCACAACCCCACCGGAATGTTTGCAGCGATATCGGCGCAAGATTTTTCACGATTTATGTTTTCCTTTGGCGCCAGCGCACGCAATAAACGCGGTGATTTTGTGAGTTTCAGAATACCGCCGTGTGTCAATAGAGTTCCTACTTATATGATACTCACTACCGAAATAGATTCGTCAAGAAAATATACGGTTGGGGAGTGTTTTTGTTCACCGCAAAGCGGTTTATAACGCCGCCGGTTCCCGTAAAGTATTCAAATCGCCGATTGGGTGGCAGGAAGGATCGTGAACCGCGTCCGCCAGATCTTGAATAGTCCGCTGCGCAAAGGGATGGATGAATCCGGGTTGAATTTCCCGCATGGGATATAACACAAATGCACGTTCGGTCAGCCGAAGATGCGGCACAATCAAGGTTGGCGTGGTTAAAGTAATATAATCTTCGGTTTTTAGCGGAATTTCGATATGTGAAGCAAATAAAATGTCAATATCGATGATGCGCGGCCCATTATGAATATAGTTGATATCAAAGGTTCGCCCCATTGCGTGTTCTATAGATTTTGCAAGAGCAAGAATATCCGGCAGGGAAAGACTTGTTTTACAGGTTAGCGCCATATTGAGAAATGTTGGCTGATTCGGCAGATACATGGGATTGCTTTCGTACACATGCGACATCTGAAGTATTGCGCAATAACACTCTATCCGGCTTACAGCTTCGCGCAGATTTTGCGGGCGATTGCCTAAGTTAGAGCCTAGACTTAAATATATATACATACACCTTATTAAATCCTCAGCAGGATATACCACATTTGTATCAAACAGATATGGTTCTGTCTACTTTTGGCCAAAACGTCATAGATCTGCATATTTTGGCGTCTCAAAATTAATCTATAGACCTGAACGAAAGCGAAGCATACGGCAAGAGGCGCAGGGGGCAGCATGCCCTCTGACAGGAATGTGGGGGGTCCCCACATTCCTGTGTTCTTTTTTACGGTTCAGGTCTGTAATATTGCATAATTAATAATTATATGCTAATATAAGAATATAAGAATAAAATTCTTAAATGTACCAGAAAGCTGATTATTATGTCGATACACGAAACCTATTATCAAACCGCTATTCTTGGCGCCGGCGGCGGCGGATATCCTGCGGCGTTTGCGCTTGCCCGCAGCGGTATTTCTACTGTCCTGATAGATGACAAAGGCAATTTAGGCGGGCATTGCTTGTTTGAAGGCTGTGTTCCATCAAAAGCGATTCGTGAAGGAGCTTCGCTTGCGGCGTTTGCTCATAAACCATCTAAGGCCGGCGTTTCCCTAACATTTAAAAATCCGCTTCGCTGGAAAGATGTTCGTGATTTTAAGGATGGCATGCAAACGCGGCGCTACGCTCAACATTTGGAAGATGTGCGCGCCGCGGCGAATGTAACGCTGGTTAAGGGCCGAGGAACCATTATCGATGAACATTCCCTTGAAATGATTGACTATACTGCGCAGGAGACGACACGTGTGCGCTTTGATAACTTGATTATTGCGACGGGGTCGCACGCAAAATATTTGCCGATTCCGGGCGGAAGCAGCACGTTAACCAGTCATGATCTTTTTGCGTGGCAAGAGGCGCTGGAAGAATTACCGAAACGGATTATCATTATTGGCGCCGGTTATATCGGGGTTGAAATCGCCTTTATGCTTGCAGAATTCGGTGTTCACATTACTATGTTTGAAGCGCTGGATCGCATTCTGCCGCAGATGGATGAGGAAATCAGTCAAACACTGGATGGTATTTTGCGGGAACGCGCCAATATTATTGTAAGCGCAAAAGTTATACGCATTGAAGACGCCGGCGCGGAAAAAGCGGTAACTGTGCAAACCGCCGCCGGTGAAAAAACGTATAAAGCCGACGCAGTGTTAACCGCCATCGGTCGCGGACCCAATGTTGGGACGGATATCGGCTTAGCAAACGCGGGTATTCATTTCGACGCGCGAGTGGGTATATTTACAGACACCGCTATGCGCACGAATATGCCGCATATTTTTGCGACAGGTGATGTCACCACAAAGTCAATGCTATTTCATGCGGCAGCTCGTATGAGCCAGGTTGCGGCGTATAACATTCTCTACCCCGATCGTCCTGCCGATACTTTTGAGCCGTTGGAGATGCCGGCGACGGTATTTTCAGATCCCGAAGCGCACACAGTTGGTTATACTTTGGCGCAAGCTGAGGCAAATGGCTTACATGTGTTTGAGATTCGCCGGCCTATGGGGGTTGAGGCGCGCGCGCAGATTTTGGAAGAGACACGGGGCTTTTTTAAGATGATTGTGGAAAAAGACACCGAAAGAATAGTTGGTGTACAAGCGGTTGGGGTAGACGCCGCCGCAATTTCCGCTATATCGCATATAGCAGTGCGGCAGCGGCTGACGATAGATGATCTTTCGCGTATGACGTTTCCGCATCCTACGCAATTTGAGATTTTCGATCGCATTACCCGCAAGTATATTCATTAGGCAGATGATACTTGACTAAGCGGCTGATAGCAAATAATAAGCCGTATATCCCGGCGGAGTATGTACTGTTGCAGTGAAGCTCCGCCGGTTTTTTGTGTATGTAAATGGAAAGTATCTTTGTTTTGTTTTTTTAGTGTTTTTCGCGAAATATGGAATTAACTATGAGTGGGGAAATTAAGAAGAGCAACGTTGCGTGGAGGCAACGGCAACATGATGTATGAAGCTATATAAAAAAAGAGCGGTGCCGAGGGGATTCGAACCCCCGATCACCCACGTGACAGGCGGGTATGTTAGACCGCTACACCACGGCACCACTGTTGTTGAAACAACATGTTTATTATATCATGCGCAGAGGCGCTTGTCAAGCCGGCGCGGCTGAATGGAGCGGCGAGAATCGCAGACAGGCAAATTGAAAGACATGAGCAGGATAGCGAGGATGGGCAATTCCAAATAATATTTTTTGGGGTTGTAGCGGTCTGGTGTGGCGCTCTGCATAGTCGCTTTTTTTTAAGAAGCGCCGGCGCGCTGAATTATGATATACTGTGGCGTAACTTTGCGCCTCTTGCAAGATGATATACATAATAGACATAGAATCTTTGCTATGCTTTTTATTGAATATTTGCAAGATGCGCGCCACTTGCGCCGGAACCAATGCAAATCTCTATGGATCTGGCGGAAGACCTATGATAAAAAGCAGTTAAATGACACCATCATGATTGAAAGAAAAAATGAGCCACTGGAGCCGGAATATGTGTTTTCCGCGGAAATAGTTGTTACGGAATGGACAAATCAAGGATTAGTCCGCGGAGTGATTGTGACTGCCGGTGATCCTAATTTACCGGAAGGATCAATAGTAGAATTTATTGGCGGCATACCCGGTGAGCGTGTACTGGCAGATATTAAGTTTTTTGCGGTATGGCGCCCAAAGCAGGCTGTACAGCGGAAGTACGCGATTACTGTGCGCGAAGTTATAGCATCTGCTTCACAGCAGCGAACACAGCCGCGTTGCCAGCATTTTGGCGCTTGTGGAAGTTGTCGGCTGCAGCACCTTACCTATGAAGCGCAGTTGCAATGGAAATGGGATCGTGTTTATTTGGAGTTTGCAAAATGGAGTTTAAATACATCGGCGCTTCAGCCGGTGATTGGGGCGGAAAATCCATGGAATTACCGGAACCATATGCGTTTTTCGGTAAATTCGCAGGGGAAAGCTGGGCTGACATTTTTTCAATCTCATCAGATTATTCCTTTAACTGAATGTCCAATTGCGCACCCCACAATTAATCGTATATTGCAGGCGTTAGCTTCTATAAGGCTGGCAAAGCCGCAAATTGGCATACGCTGCGGGGCAAATACCGGTGAGGCGCTGTTATTTCCGCAAGTGGAAAACTTACCTGCAGCAGAGTTGGCGCAAGAAGGCATAGCTGTGCAAAAAGAAACATTGCGCGAAACAATTGGTGGCTGCGTATTTACCATCAGGGCTAATTCATTTTTTCAAACCAATACTCCACAAGCGGAAAAGATGGCGCAGTTAGTGTTAAACGCTGCGCCGCGCAGCTCCAATCCTGCAATAGCCGACGCATATTCTGGCGTGGGTGTTTTTGCTGCGCTATTGGCAAAATTTGGCGCAGGAAGAATTGCGGCGATTGAGGAAAGCGCCGCAGCAGTGAAAGACGCGAAAGCAAATTTTGCCGCGTTGGGTATTTCTGATGTTGAAATGATTTGTGGAAAGGTAGAAGAAATTCTGCCTCTGCGACAAGATCGCTTTGACGCGATTATTATCGATCCACCGCGCGCCGGCTGCTATCCGCAAGTTTTGCAAGCAATTTTGGAGCAGCAAATTCCTCACGTCATCTATATTTCTTGCGATCCCGCAACGTTGGCGCGCGACACTCATATTTTGTGCGCCGGCGGATATCGGCTGCTTTCGGCGCAGCCGCTGGATATGTTTCCGCATACGTATCATATTGAGTGTGTGGTATTGCTGTCAATAGTAAAAGAGTGAGAGTGTGCAAAAGGCTTGAAATAAGGGGATTTGTGATTTTTACTGTTCGAAAATCGGTGGCTGGAAACCGTGATTTTGTCGGTTCACGGGAATAAGTCCAAAGGGCGATTTTTAGAGCGTACAGAGCATATTGAATGTCAGGTGTTCGGTACAGAGCAGATTAGATGTTTTTTGAAAAATCCGAGGTTGACAGAGTAGGTTGGATGTATATAGAAAAATGATTGGAGGATGTATATGGACTGGCAGTTTAGCGGGGAAAACTACATTTGCAACTTCCGAAGTGTTGGGGTTTTAATTCGAAACAATAAAATCTTGGTTCAATGTGACAAGGATGGTTTGGAATACACTTTGCCGGGAGGTCATGTCAAGATTGGTGAATGCTCAAATGATTCTCTTGTCCGGGAATACAAAGAAGAGACCGGAGCAGATATTATTTGCGAAAGATTGATTTGGGTGGAAGAATGCTTCTGGGAGTGGAACAAAAAGCAGACAAGCACATTAGCATTTTATTATTTGATTAATTTGTGCGATGAAACGGATATTCCGGATAATGGAGAGTTTGTTTCCCAAAAAGATAATTGTAGTGTCGTATTAGGATGGGTTTCTTTGGAGAAAATTAAGTCATTAACAATATATCCTTCATTCCTAAAAGAAAAAATATTTGATATAGGCAATAACATTGAACATTTTGTAACTAAGGAATAATCAGAAAAAGTGAATTCGTCTTGTATCGAAATTAGGATTGGGTAAGTTTGATGTAATATAATTTAAAGAAAAGTTAGTGATAAGGTGTCTAAGAAATGTATTATCAGCAAATGTGCATTGTGTGGAAGAGAAAACATGGAACTTATGCAGAGTCATATTATACCTAAATTGGTATATACCAGAGTGAAAACTTTTCAGAATTCCAGATTTCGAAACTTTCTTGATTTTAATCAGTTATTTCAAGATGGTGAGAAAAAACCGCGCTCAGGAAGAAAGCTGAGGACTATCGCTACAATTATTATCCCAAAGGAGGATATAGAGTCATGAATAATAAGTTGAATAGATTAATTTATACCGAGGAATATGTGCAGATAAATGGCATAAACCAGTATCTATATCACTCAGGTACGAAATATGAAAATCCTGTAATGTTATATTTACACGGCGGACCTGGCAGTGCGGAGTCATTATTTGCTCATGCGTTTCAAGAAAAATGGGAAGACATTTATACAATTGTTCATTGGGATCAGCGGGGCGCAGGGAAAACGCTTAATAGAAATCCTGATAAACTTCCTACGATTGAATTGCTTCTAAAAGATTTATTTGAGGTAATTCAATATTTAAGGGGAAAATATAACAAAGATAAGATAATACTACTTGGACACTCGTGGGGAAGCATCTTGGGAAGTATTTATATAAAACGTTATCCAGAACAAGTGGATTATTACATTGGTGTAGGTCAAATTATAAATAAACTTGAAAATGAGCGTTTTATCTATGACAGGATCAAAGGAATGATTTTGCAGGCAAAGGACACAAAATCCCTTAAAAAGCTTGAGGCAATTGGTGATTACCCCGGAGACAAACTAGACAGCGAATGGTTAAAGAAAAGCATGCGATTAAGAAAATTGCAAGATAAATATAATTTGCCTTCTACTAAGTCAAGTACTTCTGCTATGAAAATTATATTCAAAAGTCCGATTTTCAAATTATCGGATCTATCTGCTTTGATAAAGGGCACTAAAGCAAACAAAAATACCTATGATTTTGTTGGAAACTTTAACTTAAATTCAGAGCCAGCCGAATATAAAGTTCCAATATATTATATATTCGGACAAGATGACTTGCAGACGCCTCCCATGATTGCACAAGAATACTTTAATAAAATTAATGCGCCACATAAAGCCTTTTACCTAATATCCGATGCTGGGCATATGACAATGATAGATCAGCCAAAATCATTTTTTGAAACGCTATTAGCAATTCATGACAATGAATTTGAATCATAATTCCAAGTGGGGGTAGAAGTATTATTCCATAAACAACGCCTATCCAAACGACTACTTCTGAAATATACCCCACCGCTAAGGGGCTAATAGCTTCAAACGGCATCTTTATTACGCACTCAAGGCATATTGAGTGTGTGGTATTGCTGTCAATAGTAAAAGAGTGAGAGTGTGCCACCTCTATATTGGCTTAGAAACGCTTGAAATACGGGGATAAATGAAAACTGAAGGCAGGAATTTGTTATGAAAGGAGCCGAGTATAACCTTGGAAAAAAATAATTGTACAATCCGTTTGGAAACAGAAAACGACTGGAATGAAGTAGAGAACCTGACAAGAGAGGCTTTTTGGAATAAATATCATCCCGGCTGCTTGGAGCATTACATTCTTCATCGGTTCAGGAACCAGCCTGATTTTGTGAAGGAATTGGATTACGTTATTGAGGAAGATGGCAGAATTGTGGCTCATATCATGTACTGCAATTCCGAAATAATGTGTGATGATGGACGAATTATTTCGATTATGACATTTGGTCCGGTCAGTGTGCTGCCGGAATATCAGGGCAAGGGATATGGAAGTAAGCTGATTCGCTTTACAATGAAAAAAGCGGCGGAGCTTGGCTGTGGAGCAATTGCGATTACCGGAAATCCCGATTATTACCATAGATTTGGCTTTGCCAGCGGTCATTCAATGCATATTTATTACTCTGCTGTTCCGCGAGATAACGAGGCTCCGTTTTTTATGATAAAGGAATTGCAGTCAGGTTATCTTACGGGGATAACCGGCTCTTTTCAAGATCCCGACGGTTACGTAGTTGAAGATGCGGACGTTGACGCATTTGACGCAAACTTTCCGCCGAAAGAAAAAAAGAGGCTGCCGGGACAGTTAGTGTAAATAAATATAATAACCGGGCTTTCGCTTCAGCAGAGATCATCGGGGATGTACAAGGGGCAGTTGTCCCTTGTACGGGTTCTGGAGTGTCCCCAGACCTTCCTCTGGTTCAGATACGAGAAATATATGCTTTCTTTCAAGCGAAAGTCCTAAATAAAAAACAAGGCGATCTGCATGATAATTTTACAGAGCGCCTGTTTCTCGCCGTTGTTTCCTTTTTTTGAGGAACATTGCCCGGATAGTTGTAGCGCTACATTCTAAAAATCCCGAATTTTGTTTCTTCAATCGGCGCGCGAATTGACGCCGCTATACCCAAAGCCAGCGCGGCGCGAGTGTAAACCGGATCAATAATACCATCATCCCAAATGCGCGCAGTGCTGTAATAGGGGTTGCCTTCGGCGTCATATTTTGCGGTAATCGGCGCCTTAAATTGCTCTTCTTCCTCTGGCGTTATAGTTGCGCCTTTGGCGGCCAGCGCGTCTTTGCGCACTGTCAGCAATGTGTTGGCGGCTTGTTCGCCGCCCATAACTGATATGCGCGCGTTCGGCCACATCCATAACTGGCGCGGCCCATAAGCGCGGCCGCACATGCCGTAATTACCGGCGCCAAAGCTGTTGCCGATCATGATTGTAAATTTAGGCACATTGGCGTTTGCCACCGCCATCACCATTTTGGCGCCGTCTTTGGCGATTCCACCGGCTTCATATTGTCTGCCGACCATAAAGCCGGTAATATTCTGCAGGAAGATGAGAGGAGTTTTTCGCGCCGCGCACAATTCGATAAAATGCGTTGCTTTTAAGGCGCTTTCGCTGAACAAAACACCGTTATTCGCAATAATTCCTGCCGGATACCCAAAAATGCGCGCAAATCCACACACTAAAGTTTCTCCATACTGCGCCTTAAATTCATGGAACCGCGATCCATCAACAAGCCTTGCAATAATTTCATGTACATCATACCCATGCCGCCAGTTTCGAGACACAACGCCATAGATTTCTTTGGGATCATATTTTGGCTCTTCCGGAGCGGCTATTTCCCACGGCTCATATCTGGGCCGATTCAGGTGTGAAACAATACTGCGAATAATTGCCAGCGCATGTTCATCACTCAGCGCATAATGGTCCGAAACCCCCGAAATTCGGGTATGGACATCGGCGCCGCCTAAGTCTTCCGCTGAAACATCTTCGCCGGTTGCCGCTTTCACCAGTGGCGGCCCCGCTAAAAAGATAGTTCCGTTGCCGCGCACAATCACCGATTCATCGCTCATCGCCGGAACATATGCGCCACCTGCGGTGCAAGACCCCATAACTGCGGCGATTTGGGTTATTCCTTTGGCGGACATGCGCGCTTGGTTATAAAAAATCCTCCCGAAGTGATCGCGATCAGGGAAAACATCTGCCTGAAACGGCAAGTTAGCGCCGCCGGAATCGACCAAATACACGCACGGCAAATGATTTTGTTCGGCGATTTCTTGCGCGCGCAGATGCTTTTTAACGGTTATGGGGAAATATGAGCCGCCTTTCACTGTGGCGTCATTGGCGACGATAACGCATTCTTGCCCTTCGATAACGCCGATTCCGGTAACGATACCGGCGGCTGGCGCTTCATTATCATACATATCCCATGCGGCCAGCGCGCTGAATTCCAGAAACGGTGTATCTGCGTCCACCAGCGCAGCAATGCGTTCCCTCGCCAGCAGCTTTTTGCGGTTGCGGTGTTTAGCGATGGCGGAATCGCCGCCGCCCTTTTGCGCCAACGCTGTGCGTTCCGTCAGCTCATTCACCAGCGTTTGCATTGCGTTAAAATTTTCTTTATATTCCTCACTGTTTACATCAATGTGTGATTCTAAAACCCCCATCGGTTGGTAGCGCCTTTCAGTAGGATGATAGCGGAACCGGCAAATATGCGCGCCGAGCGCAGCCGCTTACGCAACTCAAGTTCAGTTTCTATCATATATTGACACTCCGCATGGGCTAAAGCCCAACGGATTCTCGGTTCAACCCCGCAGGTATCCCCACGAGTCCCCGAAGGGCCTGTCCGGCCCATTTGATA
>JAKAOI010000028.1 GCA_021812265.1 Chloroflexota bacterium
TTTAAATCAAGAATCAAATAATTTAAAGTTTGTTAATTTAACATTAGCTTCTCGTTTTGGATCCAGCGTTTCTATTACTTCAAATGATCTGCTTGCTTTTGATGATCCTGCGGCTAATTCATATCTTAATCAGCCATATGGTATACTTGCCGCAAATAATAACCCAGATATTGTTAATTATATTCATGCGCTTTTGCAAGATAATCAAATCACAGTCTATCAATGCGCCAACCAAAACGCTCAGTTAATTTTGGTCAACGGGTTGCTGCAATGCCAAGTTGCCTCTACCACGTTTCTGTCAAATGGTCAGCCAGTCACTGCTGATACACCATCTATCCTCAATTTAACAGTGCTGCCGCAAAACGTGATTCAACAAATGGCTATTCCAATCAATTCGGCAAATAGTTTTGACACACCACCCAAAACATATTATGGATCTGTTACCATCCAAAAAATTTCTTATTTTGCCGCGTATGAGCCACTCATCGATCCTCAGCATCACCTTGTAGGGATTCTTTCCATTGCGGTGCCGCAAACAACTGTTTCTACCCTGATTAATGACGTTTCGCTGAAGTTAATTATCAGCGGCGCCGCAATATTAATTGCCGGCGTTATTCTTGCCATTTGGGTTGCTACAGCGGTTTCCAACACACTAAAAGGATCTTCCAACCAAATTATTGTTTCTTGCGATAAAATATCGAAAAACGCCTTGCAGCAAACATCCGGCGCGCGGCAGCAGGTTTGGGCAATTAACGCCATCAACCAAGCCATCGTCGATCTGCAAAACTTCTCAAATGAAGTTACGGGCCGCACGCAATATTTAGCCAATATCACCGGCGAAACATATAATCGACGCAGTGAAATGAGTCATGCCCAATATGAAGCGGTGCTGGCGTTTATGTCTAATCAATCACGCTCTATCAATTCATATGCGCAGCAGCAAAATCATACTATCGATCGTATGTCTAAAGCCATGCAGGCAGTTATTGAAATTGCCGACCAAGTGGTTGACAGCAGCCAAGACACCCAAAATAACGCTGATCAACTGAATGAAGTTGTTTTACGCCTGAATCAATTGGTAAAAGGCTTAAATAAAAAGACGGCAGCGCCGGCTCCGGCGCCAAATGCGCAAATTAGGAAATCACCAGAAAACCGCAACGGTAAAGCCATGTTGGATGCGCCCGCAGCGCAGTCGTCACAGTATGGCGATCCCTTTGCGCAAAGCCAGTTAAACGCGCCAAGAAGCGGCGGCTCGCGCAGCAGCGGCATCCCTGCTATGCGTTCTTCTTCGTCGCCGGCGCAGCCCGGGATAAGATCTGGAAATAATTCTTTGCCAAATCAGCGCCGGAATACAAAATAACCGGCGTTGGCCGCAAAAATTCCGGATATTTTATTTTTCATTCTAATGGAGGTCTTTTACATGTCAATTACCGATACACTGGCAAGGGCGCCGCTGTTTGCTTCGCTGGATCAGAAAGATCTGACAGCGTTAGCGTCGGCTGCACGAGAACAGCAATACCACCATGGCGAAGAGTTAATTCGCCAAGGACAAACAGGCGTAGGTTTATTTATCTTAACATCAGGACGAGTTCGTGTAACGCAGCAGCGAAACAATGAATTATTCGATCTTGGTGTGCTGGAACATGGCCAAGTATTTGGCGAGTTATCACTCTTGGATGACCTGCCACGCACTGCAACCATAACAGCAATTGAAAACTGCAATGTTATTATCATTCCAATTTGGGATTTCCGCGCCGCATTGCGCGAAAATCCATCTATGGCGCTGGGTCTGCTTAAATCACTCAGTCAGCGCATCCGGCAAATTGAAAAACCAACAAACTAACTTCAGCATACAAGTTGAAATAGTGTCACAGCAATAAGAGGGCGGCGCCAATAGCCGCCTTTCGTTGTATTTACAGAACATCCCGTAAAGCCGACAGTCTGTAGACTGTGCGGAGTTGGCTTGAGCCTATGCGGAGTATCAATTTGTGTATCATTGGTTTTCTGGCCGAACAATATACAGTATTTTTACCGATATCTTTTTTCACCTTTCGGAAATCGCTGGTATGCTAGAAAAAAATATCCCATCATGCGGTATATTAGATAAAAACGACCTATGAGGGATCAACGTGAATTTTTTACCGCCCAAAAGCGATTCATGACGAAGTTTCCCGGCTGGAAGACGCTTTAGCGCAAGGCAAAGAGGAAGGCAGAGCAGAAGGCACAGTTGAGGGAATAGTCCAGTCAATTCGTCAACTGTGGCGCAAACATTTTGGCAAAATGAGCAAAAAAGAAGAACAAGCGTTGTCAGCCGCCGGCAGCGATGCGCTCGAACACATTCCGGATCAAATGCCGGAGCCACACCATACGGTTGAACAGGCTCGCGCCGATCTGGGGATGTAAATAGCCCTTTATCTATGCGCGGCGCTAACATGTTATACTATTAATGTTACACTGATACTGCCTAATATATAGCGCGCAATATTCAACACCGTTCAGCCAGCTGCGCACAGGTGTTGCACAACAATACAGTCAATAATTTAGCTGGCGTATGCGCGCGGCAACGTAATATGGGGCAGTTTCGCGTTTAAAGCCCGGAGTAGGGCGCTCCCGGTTTCTTTCACGCAATTGCGTATAAAAGAAATCCTTGAATGGATTATATGAATGCCCAACAAATATATCAATGTTGATAGTGTAAAAGAGGATGTTGTATGGCGACTCAAGCAGATAAATCATCCGCGGCGGCAAACGCTGCGCCGGCATTTGATCCGATTGACTGCTATAAGCAGATGATCATGGCTCGAACCATTAATGAGACATTAAAGGCTCGTAAAACACAGGGTAAATTCCCCTTTTATATCGGCGCCGGCGGACATGAAGCTTTAGCCGGTGTGGTCGCCGCGCTGCGGCAAGATGACTGGCTGGCCCTTTACTATAGAGATCTTGCCGTATGGCTTCAACGCACCCGCGACGCATTCGCGCCAGTGCGCGCCGCGTATTCGCGTGTTACCGACCCTATGTCTGCCGGGCGGAATATGCCGGAACATTTTAGCAGCGCGGACTATCATATTCTGCCAACATCCAGCGAAGTTTCCAGCCTTGGACCATTTGCCGCCGGCGTGGCGTATGCCTTTAAGCGCGCAAAAACCGGCCAATTGGCAATGTTTTGCACCGGAGATGGCGGCGCGGCAACCAATGATTTTACGGCAATGTATCGCGCGGCAACCGTGCATAAACTGCCACTGATTATGACTGTAGAAGATAACGGCTGGGCAATTACTACGCCAACAGACGGACACCAATGGGGCGGTAATTTGGCAGAATGGGCGCGCGGCGGTGGCGCATTTACGATTGAAGCAGACGGAACCAACGCTTTAGAGCTATATGAGGTTGGGTTGCAAGCCGCTGAAGTTGCCAGATCCGGAAACGGTCCGGTATTTTTGCATTTAAAGATGGGCCTGCTCGATCCGCATTCCAGCAGCACCGATATTTATGCGTACCGCCAACGCGACGAAGTTGCTAAAACAAAAGAAACCCGCGACCCCATCCGCAATACCGGCAAAGCGTTGATAGAACGCGGCCTGCTGACACAGGAACAGATCGACCGGATGATGGAACAAGCAAAAGATGAGTTGGACGCTATTGAAGATCAGGTTTTGGCAGAGCCGGTTGCCACCGGAGATCGCGTGCAGGAACGGCTGTATTATTGGCCGACGGAGCCGCAGGTAGAACCGGGATCGAATCGGTCGAGTAAACATATGCTGCAGGCCATCAACGAGGCGCTGGTAGAAATTACGCGCCGAGATTCCGGCTTTTTTGTGTACGGCCAAGATGTTGGCAGCCCGCGCGGCGGTGTTTTTGGCGCAACGCAAATGCTGGTAAATGAATTTCCGCAATCGGCAATCAGCAGCCCCCTGAATGAGCAAATTATTTTCGGCATAGCCGCTGGAGCCTCTATGGCAGATAACAAAGCGCGATTTGGCGAAATTCAATTTGTGGATTACCATCAATCTATGTCGCAAAGCATACGCATAGCAGGGCGCATATCGTACCAAACGTTTGGTGACTGGAAATGTCCTGTGGTTATTCGCACAAAAGCCGGCAGCGGCGGCGGCGGCCCAATTTCTGATTCTGGCACAGGCGGCGGCGCATTCGGGCATTCACATTCCGGAGAATATTGGTTTACCTCCATTCCCGGATTGATTACTGTTTGCCCCAGCAACCCATTTGACGCTAAAGGTTTGATGATCGAATCTTCACGCACACAATCACCGCTCGTATTTTTGGAACGCGGCAGACTCTTCCGATCAGATCCGCCAAAAGACGCCAACGGCAATGTGATAGCAGAACTGGCAGATTTATGGCTGACCCCCGATGGATATTATACTGTGCCGCTGCGTTCGGCGCGAACCATTCATATTGGGCAGGGCAGTACCGCCGGCGCAATTATAACATGGGGCACTATGGTTTTAGAGTCTGCCATTGCCGCGGCAAATGCGTCACAGCAATATAACTGCGCATTTGATATTATTGATTTGCGCACGCTGTACCCATTTGATGAAGCGACTGTTTCTCAGGCTATTGCGGCAACAAACCGTGTTGTGGTAGTAACTGAAGAAGGTGACCATACCAGTTTTGGCCGGCACCTGCATTCGTGGATTGTAGAACGGCATTTTAATGACCTTGATATGCCGGCAGAACTCATCCATGCGCTCGCATTCCCGGCCGTTTCATACAGCGCCGCCGAAGAAGCAGTGTTTTATCCGACTTCTAAGGATATTGAGCAGATCTTGGTCCGCTTTGCTTCAGCGTAATCGATTGCCTGCGCGGGATATGGCAGAAACAAGCTATTTTCTGCCATATCTTGTGGCGGATAAGGATTTTGAACAGATTTCTAGGTCCTCTACTCATTCCCAATACAAGCAAAAATTTTTTGAAAAATATAGGCGGATAATCTCTATGACACAGCGTTTTTCATTAGCAGGTAAATATGCGGTTGTTACCGGAGCCAGCAGAGGTATTGGTTTTGCAGTGGCAAAATGGCTGGCTGAAGCCGGAGCAGATATTGCAGTTTGCGCGCGAAAAGAGGAAAATTTGGCAGAAATTACCCGGATAGTGCGTTCGCTTGGCCGAAAAGTAGTTTCTATCGGCGCAGATTTAGCAGAATCGGAAAGCGCGCAAATAATTATCGATCGCGCGGCGCAAGAATTTGGGTCGATTGATATTTTAGTCAATAACGCCGGTGTCAGCCCAATATTTAAACCTGTTTTGGATACAAAGCAGGCGGAATGGGAAGATATCCTAAAAATCAACCTTACAGCGCCAATGCTGCTTTCACAGGCCGCGGCGCGCATTATGATTGCCGCGCAAAAGGGCGGATCAATTATACAAATGGCTTCAGTTGCGGGAATAGTGGCAACACCGCGTATGGCGGCTTACGGAGCAGCTAAGGCTGGGTTGATTCAATTAACCAAAACAATGGCGGCAGAACTGGCGCGTTATCAAATTCGGGTAAACGCAATAGCGCCGGGGTATGTGCAAAGCGATTTAACCGCTGCGTTGCTGGCAAACCCAAAATACGCCGAAAGCATTGCCGCCGCGGCGCCGCTGGGGCGAGTTGGTGTGGCAGATGAAATAGCAGGAATAGCGCTGTATTTAGCGTCAAACGCATCCTCATTTGCTACAGGCCAAGTGTTTACAGTTGATGGCGGCATATCGGCTGTTTAATCAGCGAATTGGCGATAAACCTTATAGCGCTATTTGTCCCAAATTATACATATTCAGCGTTATATATACTGATAGCAGATACTCGATTTGCCGGCTCTTATTTTCAATTGCCAAAGCGCGCGGCTTAACGTCGCATATATGACGTGTTGCAGTGAACTACCACTGAACTGAAGACTCAGGGGAGATACGCATCACCTGCTGTCGGGCAGAATATCTTGAGTTGGCTGGCTCTCAGTAAAAGCCTGTCCCCGCAAGGGAGATATATGTGATAGCCAACAAAGCAGAGAAATTGACACCTTGCTTCTCTGCGGGTACCATTCTAAGTATTATCAGTTCTTAAAATTCAGCGCATTTGTAAGAGGAGAGTTATTCATGGGCGCAAAGCCAGGCCGCATGCGTACAATACTATTGCTGTTCATGCCATTCATCATTCTAACTTCAGCGTGCAACGCTTCAACATCCAACCCTGTTTCTATTAATGGAACCACTGGGGCAAGTTCTACTTCAACATCTACACCTGCCGACAACCAAAATATTCCTATCACGGCATACCAAAGTGTGACACCAATTCCTGGGGATTACTCATTATATGTTGACCCCAATTACGGATACTCATTTCAATATCCCACTCCATGGATTGTTTATCCGGCGCACCCCAGCAATTCAAATGAAAGCGACGTAGCGTTTACCCAGCAATATACTGCTAATATGGAACATCCGTTGCTGGTATTTGTTGCGCGTGTTACCAACGATTACCATCATCAGTTTGTGCAAAAATATATTTGTTCGGGGCAATATGCCATGAATTCAACGTTTGGCCCATACAAAGCTGTTGATATTACATCTCGTGGGGGAGATCCTACAGTTGGTTATGGCGGCGTTATTATCGGGCGTGTTTTTATCGCCAAAGGGCTTGTTTTTATGGTTTGGCTGGAGGCGTCCCCAAAATCTGATTATAACATTTACATGTTTTTCAAGATATACACACCGATATATCAGCATATGATGGATTCCTTTAACGTCGGCAATGGCGCAAAACCTTTAAATAGCTGCAATTAAAACGGCGGTGAGGAAAGAGCGTCGTTTCTGAATCTTTAAAATTTGCTGCTGAAAAGCGGGATTTGCAGAAAAAGCAAATCCCACTTTTAACACATGTGTCATCAACGCAGCATAGATGTTTTGCTTGAGTGTAAGTGGCAAATGGCAATAGCAGCGGCGTCGGCGGCGTCATCGGGCTTTGGAACTTGGGAAAGGCCAAGCAGAATGCGCACCATTTCGCCCACTTGGTGTTTCGTTGCAGAGCCATAGCCTTGTACTGCTTGTTTTATCTGCATGGGAGTATATTCACTGATTTTCAGCCCAGCTTCAGCTGCCGCCAGCAACGCCACTCCACGACCCTGCCCAACAGCAATGGCGGTGCGAGTATTACGGGCAAAAAACAGTTCTTCTACGGCAACATCATCTGGGTGAAATTGCGCAATAATATCTGAAAGTCCATGAAAAATTTTACTGAGCCGCACTTCAAATGCGTCTGACGGCTCAGTAGTAATAACATTGCACACACGCAGAGATAGCTGCGAGCGTTCTTCCGCAACAACAGCATAGCCAACAATAGCAATTCCCGGGTCTATACCAAGGGTTACTCGCGTCGTCATATATACAACAGCCCGCTAATCTTCGCCACCCATTGCGGCGTCGCTGATTTCCGCGTTAGTGTACACATTTTGCACATCATCCAAATCTTCCAAGCGTTCAATTAAACGAATGGTTTGCAAACTTTGTTTTTCATCTAATGAAATGGTTGTTTTGGGCACCAATGAAGTGTCAGATTTAGTAACAGGAATTTTTTTTGTTTCCAGCGCGCCGCGCACCGTTTCAACTTCATTTGCCGCAGTATATACTGTCATTACCACATCGCCTGCATCAGGCTGTTCTACATCTTCGGCCCCGGAATCAATTGCTTCGAGATAAATATCATCTGCATTTTTGCCGGTTAAATCAATTTCAATGATGCCACGGTTTTCAAAAATCCAATCTACACAGCCATTTTCACCAAGGTTGCCACCGTTTTTCGAGAAAACATTGCGAATTTCCGAAACCGTTCTGTTGCGATTATCAGTCAGTGTATAGATAAGAACCGCCGCGCCACCGGGGCCATAGCCTTCGTAAGTAATTTCCTCTAATTGAGCGCCTTCACCACCGCCCAACGCGCGTTTAATGGAACGATCAATGTTTTCCATTGGCATGTTAGCAGCGCGCGCAGCGTCTATCGCTTTTCTCAGGCGAAAATTCATATTGGGATCACCACTGCCGCCTGCCCTTACTGCAACAATAATTTCGCGGCCAAGTTTGGTAAATAACTGACCTCTTCGGGCGTCGTTAACGCCTTTCTGACGCTTGATCTGCGCCCATTTTGAGTGACCAGACATAGGATTCGCCTCATCTCCAGAAAGTATGCAAAAGTGATATCCAACATCAAAAAGATGGAACGATATCACTGAAAAATATAGCTCAAAATTGTACGAACGTAGGCATTGTATCACCTGTTTGCCCTATTGAGCAAGAAGCGCGCAAAAACCAAACATCGCAAACAAAGCTCCATGGCCCCTCAGTTTGCTTCGCAGCAGACTGCAGATAGAAAATTCTGCCGGCTATCAAGAAACTGAGAGATATTCGCTTTATGATATGTGTTATGGTATACTGTTGTCTAAGCCCGCTATAATGGGCTTTAGTACATCCCAAAATGCGAAGATTCAGTTTGCAGTTTTAAAAAAATTGCGCCAGCCATGCCGGCTGGTGAAAACAGAACAGGAGAATTGACTATGAGAGTCTTTAAACCGGAGAGTATCCGCAATGTTGCCTTGATTGCGCACAGCGGCTCGGGAAAAACTTCGCTGGCGGATGTCGCCCTCTTTGACACAAAAGCAGCAACACGCATCGGTCGAGTGGACGACGGCTCATCAGTGATGGATTATGAACCTGAAGAGTTGAAGCGAAAGATGACACTATCTTTAAAGATAGCTCCGGTAGAATGGAAGGATACAAAAATTAATCTGCTTGATACTCCCGGATATATCGACCTTATCGGTGATGTTCATTCAGCTCTGCGCGCCGCAGATTCTGCCGCGCTGATCATTTCGGCGGAAAAAGGAGTTGAAGTAGGCGCAGAGATCGCATGGAACTCGGCGGCCGAATATGGCTTGCCCCGCATTATTTTTGTCAATAAGCTGGATCGTGAAAATACCAGTTTCGATCGCGCATTACAATCGGCGCAAAAAATGTTTGGCAAACAAGTGGCGCCGCTGCATGCGCCTATCGGTTCACAGGCCAGCTTTCGCGGAGTGGTGGATATTTGCAGTGGTATAGCGTATTTTTTTGAGAAAGATACAATAACAACCGGCGCGCCGCCCGATGATATGAAAGATATTATTGAAAATTACCGTGTGCAATTAACAGAAGCCGCCGTGGAAAATGATGATACATTGATGATGAAATATCTGGACGGCGAAGCCATCTCGGCTGATGAGCTGCGCGCCGCAGTTTGCGCAGGTGTTCGAAATAGCGCTTTGATTCCCGTCTTAGCCGGCTCTGCCGCAAAAAATATTGGCGTACAATTGCTGATGGATACTATCGTTGAAATGACTCCTTCCGCCAGCGAAACCATTAAAACCATGAAAGACCTCGACCATACCGGCACAGCGGCGCTGATTTTTAAAACATTTGAAGATCCACAACGCGGCCGAATTTCCGCCATCCGGGTATTCAAAGGCACGCTAAAACCCGATGTGCATTTATGGAACCCGCATACCCTTACCGAAGAACGCATTGGGCAGCTGCTTTTGCTGCGCGGCAAACAACAGGAAGCGTTAGAAGCGCTCCCTGAAGGTGATATTGCCAGCGTTGTAAAGCTGAACAAAACTCACACCGGTGACACTTTATGCCAGGATAAAGACCATACCGCAGAATTGCAGGGAATAAAGTTCCCCAAACCAGCGTATACAGCCGCAATTGAACCGAAAAGCAAATCGGACCTCGATCGATTAAGCACCGCTTTGTCACGCGCCTGCGAGGAAGACCCGACGGTGCATGTCAGCCGCGATCAGGAAACCGCCGAAACACAATTAATGGGCTTGGGTGAATCGCATATTGAAATTACCCTTGAACGTATGCAACGCAAATATGGGGTGGAAGTGACAAAACATAACCCACATATTCCTTACCGCGAAACCATTAAAAAACCTGCCCAAGCGAATGGCCGCTTCAAAAAACAGTCCGGCGGACACGGCCAGTTTGGAGATGTAGTTTTAGAGGTTGCTCCGCTTCCGCCGGGCAGCGAAGAAACATTGGTTTTTGAAAACAAAATTGTCGGCGGGGTAGTGCCCAGAGAATATGTGCCCGGTGTGGAAAAAGGCGTGCGGGAGTTTATGCAACACGGCTTCCTTTCCGGCTGCCAGATGATTGGGTTGCGTGTGGCGCTCATTGACGGTAAATATCATCCGGTCGATTCATCGGCGCAAGCGTTTGAAGTCGCAGCAAACCTAGCAATGAAAGAGGCTATGGTAAAAGCAATGCCGGTAATTCTTGAGCCAATGATGCGTGTAACCATTTTTGCTCCTGAATCCTTTGTAGGTGATATTACCAGCGGACTAAACACCAAACGCGGCCGAATTTCCGGAATGGATTCTGCAGCAAACGGCTTACAAATTATTAACGCTGTGGCGCCAATGGCGGAAATGATGCATTACGCCACTGATTTGCGGTCCATTACCCAAGGCAGAGGCTCGTTTACTATGGAATTTGATCACTACGAAGAAGTTCCGCCGCTGGTGCAAAAAGAGATTACCGAAGCGCACGCCGCAACGCGGGCGCAAGCCAGCTAATCGAGCGATGAGCGGCGGTGATATTGCCGAGGCAGTTTGCCGCATCAGGAGCCGGATAAAAGAAATCTGGCTCCTTTGCTGTTTTGTGGAATCAAAAACTACATTGCCGGCATAGTATATTCTTCATCGGTAACGTGGCTGCCCCACGTTGCGCTGGTTCCGGCGGCGTCAACTTCCAGAAACGCAATATGCGTCATAAAGCGCTGTGGCGCCGCCCCATGCCAATGTTCTTCATTGGGTTCAAAAAACACTTTGTCACCCGGATAAAGCACTTCTACTGGACCGCCGCGCCGCTGACACAGACCGATTCCTTCTGTCACATAGATAGTTTGCCCGCAGGGATGCGTGTGCCATGCTGTGCGAGCGCTCGGTGAAAAATGAACATTCACTGCAGAAAGCCGAGATTGTTCTGTTGGAGTAGTAATTGTGTCTACATACACTGTTCCGGTAAACCATTCTTCAGGTCCCACAGTGGTATTTAAAGAGTTTTTTGTTATGCGCATATTGATCTCCTATACAAAAAATTTCCGCTATTTTGGCGCCTTTGCTTAATAATGCTAAAATGTTTTGCAGTCTGCGTTACTGACACAAACATTTAGAGACTCAGCAATTCCTGTATATCGGCCTATGCAATTGCGCCAGCAGTATTTCCGCTGATTACAGAATAGCCCATAAAGCCGCCGTCCCTTCAGGGCGTGCGGATGTACGGGCTTGCGTCGGCTTGAGCCAGAGGTTGCACTCTTGCCGATCTCGTTG
>JAKAOI010000029.1 GCA_021812265.1 Chloroflexota bacterium
CCGATCTATTCTTGCGGCTGGTATGTTCCTTGGTTCCACAACGAATACAGGATCCGGAGACAATTTCTTAATTCTGTGGACTGCGATTGCCGGCATAGGACTGGGAATTACCATGGCAACAACAGTCTCTGCGGCGCTCATCGAGATTTCGGCAGAGAACAGTGGTGTGGCTTCTGCTGTTATGCAGGCGCTGCAAAAGACTGGCGGCCCATTGGGAGCCGCAATCATGGGTAGTGTGTTGAGCGCTGCCTATCAAAATCAACTGCAGCTGAATGGCTTGCCGCCATCTGTCGCTGCTGTGGCGCGTTCCAGTCTTTTTGGCGGACTCGCTGTAGCGCAGAAGCTGCATTCATCGACATTATTGGGATCTGTTCATATAGCATTCATCAATGGGATGGACGCTTCTCTGGTTGTCGCTGCCGGAATTGCGGGCGCTGGTGTTATTTTGGCGTTGCTATTCCTGCCTCACCGAACACAATTGAAGCAGATATCTGCACAAGAAGGTCAACCTTCTCAAATGGAAAACATTCTTTTATAGCAAACTTTGCAAAGAAAAATCTGCCATTTGGCGAATAAACGATGGTTCGCAAAAAAATGTAAAACAGCAGCCGTCGCCTAGCAAGCGATGGCTCTTGTTGTCCTCATTTGGAAGCAGAGCAAAAGTGTAGACTGCCTGCGCTTGCTATGATAGCATTGGATCGTATACAATAATAGAGATCTTACGCTCAAATTTTTCTGATAAATACATAGAATTGACATCCATGAACGTTCCACAAACTTCATCCAAGCATGGATTACGAGAACGCAAAAAAGCGAAAACAAAAGAAGCAATCCAGCGTCATGCCCTGCGTCTTTTTCATGAGCAAGGATATGACACTACAACGATTGAGCAAATTGCGGAAGCAGCTGAAATCTCCCCCAGTACTTTTTTTCGGTATTTTCCCACAAAAGAAGATGCTGTGCTTTATGATGCGCTTGATCCTTTGATATTTGCTGCTTTGGAATCACAACCGCCGGAATTAAGTCCGATTCAAGCTTTTCGTGCGGCAATGGTTTCAGTCTTAACACACCTCTCATCTGAAGAGGTCACTCAAATGGAAGAACGCGCTAAACTGGCTATGCTGACGCCAGAGTTGCGAATGCGCATGCTGGATGAATTTGCATCAACAGTCGATATTCTCTCCGGCATGATTGCTAAACGCACCGGAAGAAAAGCAGATGAGCTTGAAGTGCAGGTGTTTTCCGGCGCGCTGATCGGCGCGTTATTTGCCGTATCCTTTGCGGCATTCAAAGAGCCTCAGCAAGATTTCATTGGGATGATAAATAAAACTTTCTTATATATGGAATCAGGAATGTCGTTATAAGATTGTTGCGTCGTTTACGATAGTATCGATATAGATGAAGCCTTAGAAAAATTTATTTGCTTATTAAATAGCTCCAATTACGATCTTGTTATATTGAATTGCTCATCTGCTTATTTTCAGAGAAATCACAGCAATTGGGTGATATTGATGTGATGTATTGGAATGGGTTATAACGTTCAAAAATAAAACGTTGGAAGATATGGCGACCATATCACTATCAGCATAACAATGGATAAAATGATCAAAGCAAGGTACATGGTTATTTTCATAGAGTGAATATGCCTATGGATTTCCTGGATAGATTTCCGGAGTGTTGTAATAACAGCATCATTACGGGTATCCAAAAAACATTTGCGATTTTATTGTATGATAAGGCATAATAGATAGTAGATGAGTTAGAAGAGGAATTATCTTATGAATGGGAATATTTATCCTAATCCTCCATTAATTGAGGCAATTTGTGAGTTTCATTTTGATCCTTCTTCTGGATGGGATGCAACTACTCCTGGATTAATATATAAGGAATTAGAAAAAGATTTTCCTCAAAAAGAACAGGTTATGCAAGTAAATGTTTCTTTTAGAGATGATTTATTATCTCCTTCAACAAATATGATAGCAATTTCTCGTTTTACTCGTCAAGACAATGAAGTTGTAATTCAAGTAGGCCCTAATTTACTCACAGTTAATCATCTAAAACCTTATTCTTCATGGGATTATTTTCGCACCTTAATAGAGCAGGGGTTAAATATATACAAGCAAATTGTTCACCCAAGTGCGTTACAAGGAATAGCAGTACGGTATATTAACAAAGTAGAATTTGATACTCCAACTGTTGAGATAGAAGATTTTTTTGAGTTTTATCCTTATATGGGGCCACGTTTACCTCAACCTTATGGCGCTTTTTTAATGAATGTGCAAATACCATATGAAAATAATAGAGACTTTCTTACTATGAAAATGAATCCGGCGCCAGATTCAACAATAGATAAGCTTATAGTGCTTTTTGAGATAGGATATTATTTAAATATTCTTGGTAGTATTGACATTGATAATATTGATTCTTGGATAGAAGAGGCTCATTCAAGGATAGAAGAGGTATTTGAAGCTAGTATCACAGATAAATTACGATTTAAATTTCAGTAAGGAGTCTTTTTATGGTACTTTCTATTAAAGAGTATAATCAACAAGATTATGCCATCAATAGCTATAAGACATCTTTGGTTCCATCTGAAAAATTAGCGCAATCTTTTGGAGGATTTAACCAACAGGCCTATTTACCAGAATCTACAAAATTGGTATTGAAAGCTGGTATTGGATTTAGAAATCATCCACAAACAGATGCTGTGGCATCTTTATTATCCAATCCGCAAAGTATTCAAAAGATTGATAATGTTCGAATTATCCTTAGTAAATTTGTAAGATTGGAAAAAGATTGGGATACTTATGGAGCAGTTCCTATCTCAAGTGAATCGATTCGTATTGCTCATCGCTTGGTAATGGCGATTATTCGATTATGTTTAGATACTGATGAGGTAAAGGTTCCTGATGTTATTGCTCCTATACCAAACGGTGGCGTTCATTTGGAGTGGATTGGATCTCATAAGGAAATAGAAGTAGATATAGGACCAAATGGTGAATTAGGTTATCTTTTAATTGAAGGAGAAGGGAAAGATCGCCAATTTTCAGAAAAAGATGAGGATTCATGGACTCATATAATTGATTTAATAAAAATGGTTATCTTGACTTTAGGGAAGTAACAATGGATAAATATTCTAAAAAGGTTGAGATAGAGGATGAGGATCAATTATTGCGACGGATACATCCCAATCATTGGGAAAATGGACGTATACTTTCTATTGCATTTTATAGAGGCAAAAAACCTGATCCAGAAGTTTCCGTTGATGTTAAGCGCTTAATAGAAAATATTGAAGACTTTATTGCTGAAGTAAAGGCTCGTGGGGATGGTTTTAGAATTGGAATATTACAAACTATTGATGTTAGGAATTTACAATTTCAGAAAACACCTGTTGAAGTAGTGCATGATCCAGAAGGGGGATCCTACTCTCATGCTTTAATAAAAGGGGCTTATACAAAAACAGATTGTAGATTACTTGCAGAGGCTATTTCTGATTATTTAAATTTTGAATGAATTTAAATACTGAATAATTATTGAAATACACTGACCCAAATCTCTTTCAATCCTATCCGGCTCATTCTTCCCTAATCCCCACACTCCTCTTTCTCTACATCCTCCACTAGTTAACACAAGAATCGTCTTGCATCCTGCCCTTTTGCCAACAATGATCCTGGCTATGAACGAAAAAACCTCAAAGAGATAGCTTGCTAGAACTCACCAAATTTCATACCGATTGGACCTTGGGATTTTTGGATGCAGTCTGGTGGAGCCGAGAAGCGACGCCAGTCGTTCATTTTTTTGCTCAAAAGGAACATCCTCCTCGGGTACTAGAGCGACAGGTTCCTTCATCGGACAAAACTCAAAAAGCGATTGCCTGCTATGGCATGCTCTTTCGTTCTTCTGAGCAGCCCACTCCTCAATCCGATGCCATGTGTCTGCGGTTTATCGAACAATGCCCAGTCAGCGAAATGACCATCCAATATTGAGAATGGGTGACTCAGCAATTGGCGCTCCAACAGAAACGAGTGTTCGTGTTGGTCTGGGATAATGTTTCTTGGCATAGAAGCAAGAAAGTGCAATCCAGGATTGCGGCCCACAACCGCACTGTGAAGAGGCAAGAAACGGACGTTCGGATTCTCCAATGTTTTCTCCCGGTGAAAAGTCCTTGTCTCAATCCGATTGAACCCAAATGGGTGGCTGGAAAACGGGCTGTGGTTAAACCAACCGCCCTTCTTTCGGTTCCCGTGTTCATGGAGCGGCTTTGTTCATATTATCTTTCCTTGTCCATTATCGCAAGTGGCTAGAAATTGCTGCAAAACTTGGCTCACTCAAAGTACAATGTATTGTTGCTGCGCCAAATATTTTTACGCCACAAGAAGTTTAGAATTACCTTGATAAATTAGTGAATGCCCTTAAAAACGGATGTGTTGATGAAACGAAGTAGAACACATAAACCATTATATTGAGCGAATAACAGTTTTTCTAAATAGGATCGATGTTGTTCTGAAGTTTTGAAGATAAAAATGTCCCAAAATCCAATTTTTGGGGTATCTGACAGATTTTTTTTGGGGGGCTTTGACAGCCCTTCGTTAGGCGTCCCCACGGCGACTCGAACGCCGGTCTTTGGCTCCGGAGGCCAACACTCTATCCACTGAGCTATGGGGACAAATAAACACATCGCAGAAATGCAATTCCTGCATGCGTCTGAATGTACTATATCATATTTCTGCCATAGATTGCAATTTCTCATTATAAAAAACGCCGTCCCCTGAAATCAGAGGCCGGCGATAAAAATATTACTGCGTATCTCTAACGCGCAGAACTAAAATACAATAACCGGTGTTCCAACCGGGGTCCATAAATACAGCCACGCCATCATCTGAAGCGGTGTATTTACACAGCCATGGCTGCCTACTTGATATTCACCTCTGCCCGGATCCCAGTGAAATGAAGCATTTGGCGGCCCATAAATGGTGCGCCACCAAGCGTCATGAATAAAATATCCGCCGGCGTCAAAATCAAGCCCATATTGCGCTTTTGTTAAATAGCCGAAATCTGGAGAGCTTGGGTTGGTTGAAATCGGATAAAACAAAATAGGACTGAGTTCAAATTGAACATTGAAAAACCCTGTCGGAGTATCCATGCCCGGCCGGCCGGTCGTTACATATGTCCAATTAACTAATTTGCCATGGTCATATGCTTGAAGGAATTGTCCCGCAATAGAAACAACAATAACTTTTGAAGGGTTGCCATCCGACGCAATTAATTGTTGAATATATGATGACTCTACCCTCGGATCCGGATACCCGGAGACAATACCTGTCGGATACGGCGTTGCGCCGTTTACTACAGAACCGGATGGACTGAGCAGCCCGCCGGAAGCTATTGCCTGTGAAACACTGAATGGTGTTGCTTGCTGCAACTGCGAGCCGATATATTGGCCACCCTGCATGTTTCCGGGTATTGTAAACAGGAAACGCGCCGCTATCAGCCCAACGATTAATAAAAACGATACCGGAACACTCACCCACCAAAACACCGTGCTTCTTTTAACGGATTTGGTGGCTGCCGGTAGCTGTACGGTGGTAGTCTCTTTGGGGCTATCACTCATGACAAAACCTCCCTAGCAAATGACTGCTTGTTTGAACATACGCTTAAATGAATATGCTATGATTGTATCATACCTGTCTGGCCATATTGAATACATAGGAAAACACTCCCGATATTTCCCACCGAAAGGGGCCAAAAAATAATAGTGTTTTAGTATTCTGGCGTATTTTTATACACTTTTTATGACTCTTCAGATGAGCTTTCAGAGACATATTTAGGACCATTATATCAGTGAAATTTTGCGTACCTATCCTATAGACTTTAGACGTCCCCGGCATATATAGCGTTTCAGTTTATCCAGCAATAAAATTTGAAACCAATATTATTTGCCTGTGCAGTAAGCGCAAACTGAAGCCCAATATTTTCCAAACAAAGGTATGATGAACGCTCAGTCTATTGTCAGTTTATACATGGTCAAAAATTGAAGTCCTATGATATACTCAGAGATAGGATAGCATTTTGTTCCTTATATAGAAAGGATCCGTCAATCATGCCTGATCTCGATCAGTCTCAAGACCCTCGCTATAAAACCGTTTTTGTTGAACCCGACTGGTATAAAACGAATATACCTTGTCAGGTCGGTTGCCCTGCGCATACTGATGTTTCAACATATATTGGTCTCATTTCTCAAGGACGCTTTGATGAAGCGTATCTTATCAATCGCAGATGCAATGTTGTGCCGGGTGTGCTTGGCAGAACCTGCGCGCGCCCCTGCGAACCGGTCTGCCGCCGTAATAAAATTGATGGCAAGCCCGTTTCCATCTGCTGGCTGAAACGCTCAGCGCATGATCACCGAGAGTATAGACACCTGCCTGAACGAGCCAAAATCACACAAGATAAAAAAGTTGCAATTATCGGCGCCGGATCTGCTGGAGTTGCCTGCGCGCGCGATCTTGCCGAAATGGGGTATCCGGTTACTATTTATGAATCATACCCGGTAGCCGGCGGCATGATGGTTGGCGGCATTCCCATTTGGCGCTTGCCGCGCGATGTTACTCACGAAGAAACCGATGAGTATATGGACGCCTTGGGTGTGGAAATGAAATTTAACACCACCGTCGGTAAAGATGTGCAGCTCGGCGATCTTATGAAACAATATGACGCAGTGTATATTGCCGCAGGATGCCAAGATACTAAGCCGATTACCGGCCCAGATAATAAATTGATTCCGGGGCTGCAATATAAAGGCGTGGTAGATGGCTTGCGCTTCTTGGAAAAAGTTAATTTCGGCGAGCCGGTTTTTGTCGGTAAGAAAGTAGTTGTTCTGGGCGGCGGCTTTACTGCTATGGACTGCTGTCGCTCTGCCATCCGCTTTGGCGCCGAAAAAGTATATGTTATTTATCGCCGCACTAAAGAAGAAATGCCATCGGACGAATATGAAGTAGAAGAAGCAATGCACGAACAGGTTGAATTCCAATACCTGCTCACACAAACAGAGGTTGTTTCTGACGACGATGTGCATGTTTCCGGTCTGAAACTCATCCGCAACAAACTTGGTGACCCCGATCCCAGCGGCCGCAGGCGTCCCATACCGATTAAAGATTCAGAATTTATCATTGATTGTGATATGGTTATTGCCGCCTTTGGCCAAGATCCCGCCACTAAATGGATTCCGGATGACTTAGGCATAGAAAAAAATCGCTGGGGTGTGCCTCTCATCGACCGCAATACTTGGATGACAAATGTTCCCGGTCTATTCGCCGGCGGTGACTTTACCGAAGGCGCCAGAAATCTCATTTCTTCAGTCGCCGATGGCCGCGACGCCGCCACTTCAATTAATCGCTATCTCGGTGGCGTAGAAAAAGTTGCAGAAGAACCCATTGAAGTGGAACTGCCCGATTTTCGCCGTGGCATGGTTGATGATTATGAATCGATTCCTTGGCAGGTTATTCCTTCACTTCCTTTGGAAAAACGCTATAGCATCACCGTAGAGAGTGAAACCGGTTATACCCAGCAGGAAGCTGTCGATCAGGCGCGCAGATGCCTGCAATGCCAGCTGAATATTATGATCGATCCATCTACATGTATCTTGTGTTCTGGCTGTGTCGATATTTGCCCCTATGACTGTATCAGCATGGAAGGGTTAACCCGTGTTGTCAAAAATGAACCCTTGCATGAAGAAGCCGCTCAATGGGAACGCGGCGCTGATATGATCATCGATGAAGAAAAATGCATTCGTTGCGGTTTGTGCATCGTGCGTTGCCCAACGGATGTTATATCGATGGTAAAATATGAAGTGGCTTCGGTCAACGACCGCTGGAATGTGTCAAAAATTCCTGTTGTTATTCCCGAAAAAGCCGGCGGCCATCGCTGACAAACCGCAGCTAAACCAGCAAACAAACTTCAGCCGATAAGACGTTGCATAATATCTTATCGGTTGAAGCATTGCTTAATTGCATTTTATCTTCTCTATTGGCTATCAATTTGCTTCAGAATTGTTAGCTTCACGATATGATTTTGCGCATATACCAAAGGATGCTGCTATGCCGGATTCATTGCCGCCGCTCAAGCCGCACAGGCAAATCACCGATACACTGCGTAAACAGTTTCGCGCTATGTATCACACTGTTATACCGCTGAATATTCGCCTCGATATCTGGTATCGTCGGCACACCGGCCAAAGTTATAAAGATTCATTGCCGCCGAAAATAACGCTTCCTCCCGCGGCCATACCTGCCGATGCAGTAAACGCGGCGGATATACAGGAATCTGTTGCGACGCAATACGGCAAAGCCGCCATTATTATCGTCACCTATAACAATACTGCGGTTACTTCGTTTACGTTGCAAAGTATATTGGAGAAAACCACTTGCCCGCAATACGAAATTATTATTGTAGATAATGGATCGCAAAGCGAAACCATAGCGGCGCTGGAAGATTACGCCCGCAAATTTGCTCATATCCGTTTGATACAAAATGGTGAAAATAAAGGCTTTGCCGCAGCTAATAATATCGGCATACGCGCCGCGGAAGGGTGCAATTATCTTGTTTTGCTGAATAACGATGTGATTGTAACTCCCAACTGGCTGTTAAAATTACTGGAATATGCTTCCCAAACTGAAATTGGTTTGGTTGGTCCGGTAACTAGCCATGCCAGCAACGAGGCGCGCATTCCCATAACGTATACGACGGCTGCAGAAATTGACACGTTTGCCGCCGCATATACCAACTCCCATGCGGGTTCATTCTTTGATATCAGAACACCTAATATGTTTTGCGTAGCTTTCCGCGCTGATACAGTACAAAAAATAGGTTTATTGGATGAGCGTTTTGGCCTGGGCAATTTTGAAGATGATGATTACGCTTTGCGTATTCGAAACGCCGGTTTGCGGACGGTTTGCGTCGAAGATGTGTTTGTGCATCATATCGGCGGCGCCACTTTTTCCAAACTTGCCGCTGAAAGATATCAAAAATTGCTTGAAAAAAATCGGCGGCTATTTGAAACTAAATGGAATGTTTCATGGCAGCCGCCGCACGCGCGAAAAAAAAATGCTTCACGGTAGCAAACGTCCCAAACTCCACACTGCTTTGCGTATTTCCGGGTATAGCGATCCATATATTTCCAGCATTGTGGCATAGCGTTCCTGCCATTCCGCGTTGGGCAAAACCGGATCTTTTAACGTTACTACGCTATCTACCGCCGATTGAACTGACGGATAGATCTGCGCCGCCACGCCGGCTAAAATTGCGGCTCCTAACGCCGGGCCTTCTTCTGCCGCCAGCGGATAGAGCGGCCGCCCCAATATGCTGGCCAATATCTCACTCCACACTGCGCTGCGCGCGCCGCCGCCGGTTATGCGCATTTTTTCAATGCGCGCGCCGCTGTTTGTAATAATATCCAACCCCTGCCGCTGAGAAAACGCCACTCCCTCTAATACTGCGCGCGCAAGATGTTTGCGTGAATGGCTGGCTGTTAAACCAATCCAGCCGCCGCGAGCTTGTGAATCTAAAATGGGTGTGCGTTCCCCCTGCAAATAGGGCAGAAAGATTAAGCCATGAGAACCTGCGGGCACAGTCGCGGCTTCGGCTGTTATCATTTCATATATATCGGCGCCTCTTTGCCTCGCTGCTGCTGCTTCCGCTGTGTAAATTTGGTCACGCGCCCAGCGTAAGGAAAGCCCGGCAGCTTGAGTAACACTCATCATGTACCACATATTCGGCGCGGCGTGGGTAAATGTATGCGTGCGTGGTGTCGGCAGTATGGAATCGATATGCGGGCGATCCATTGCGGCTAAAACAACCCCGCTGGTGCCGATAGAAACTAAGCCTGACCCAGCGTTAACTACACCTGCGCCGATTGCAGCGCACGCATTATCTGCGCCGCCCCCGGCTATGGGTATGCCTGCTGTCAGCCCCGTTTCCGCCGCGGCGGCAGCTGAAATATACCCCGCTATTTCGGTGGATTGAATTAACTGCGGAAACCAATCGGCGTTGAATTGTAATATATGCATCAGCGCAGCAGACCATTGATTGCTCTTTATATCCAGCAGCGCCATACCAGCAGCGTCTGAAATTTCCTGATATACTTCTCCGGTAAGTTTAAATCGGATGTAATCTTTGGGAAGCAATATCTTTTTTACTTTTTGCCATATTTCAGGCTCGTGATTGCGTGCCCATAATAGCTTTGGCGCAGTGAATCCGGGCAACGCAGGGTTGCTTATCAATTCAATGAGTGTTTCCGCGCCTACTAAGCGAGTTATTTCGTCGCATTCATCTTGGCAGCGCTGATCCGCCCAAATAATACATGGCCGTAATGGCCTATAGTTTTCGTCCAGCAGAACCGCGCCGTGCATTTGCCCCGAAAGCGCTATTCCGGCTAAGCGGCTGGCGGAATCGATTTTGGCGAGCTGCTCGCATTTGTGTATGGCGGCGCAAGTGGCGTTCCACCATTCATCAGGATTTTGTTCTGCCCAGCCTTGTTGCGGATGATAGAGCGGATAGGTTTCTGTGGCAGAGGCAATAACAGTCCCATTAGAAGCGTATATTGCGGCTTTTACTCCACTGGTGCCAAGATCTATTCCCATAAGATAATCTGCCATAGCGTATGCTCTGCTCCTCATCAAATATAGTATGAGATATTCAAGTATTTTGCTGTTTCTTTATTATATGAGATTATTTTGCGGCCGACAAAATCAAAAAAATTTTGTAGCCGGCATTCTTCCCATAGGGCTGTACAAACATTGGCAGTCCTGCTATTCTGATGATGCCGGAACAATGCAGTTATTTTATCCTGGCAATATCTCTTCAGGCGGAAGAATTATTTTAAATGAAAAATCATATTGAATATCCTCAACATCGCGGACCAGATGGCCGCAGAATCATCCTTCTTTTTCTTGTAGCTTTAGCTCTGGTGGTAATCATTGGGGCGGGTTATTATCTTACAGCTTTATGAACTGGATAATATGAAGCGGTGGGCGATAAGAGACTTGAACTCTTACGGGGGGTACCCAACGGATCCTAAGTCCGTCCTGTCTGCCAATTCCAGCAATCGCCCAAACAATATAAAACTATACATGAAATGTATCATAATATCGCCGGCTATTGCAAGATAATTTTTTATATTTTTAGCAAGAAATGCTTGTATCCCCGTTGGTTTCCCTATGGGGATGCAAGCATGGTCACCCGCAGGTGACTGTGGGAAGAATACCTATCTATTGTGATATACTCTGGTTATGAGTGAATAACCAAGCAACAATACTGTCACATCTATC
>JAKAOI010000030.1 GCA_021812265.1 Chloroflexota bacterium
TAAACACCAATGTCCCAATAAAGCTGGCCATACCGTTATGTGTCAATCGTTTTGCCGATTGGTACAGGTATATTGCTGTAATAATATACAGCGGCATCGAGGTAAAACTGCCTGCTAAACCGGTGCGCCATAAATAATCATTCCAAATCAGCGGTATCATAATGAGATGCGGCAACGGCAGCCATACACCGCCTAACTGGGCTAATCCTGGTGTCGGAGAGTCTATAACACGTCGGGCAAGAATTAAATGCGAACCGGCGTCATTATATAATAAAACTTCGCCATGGCTGAAATAATACCACCACGCCGCTGCGCCAGCGATAATAGAAATAATAATTACCGCAATAAACCATTTATCTTCCCATAACGGATGTGCGTTTGTGTGTTTGCGGCGCGCTTTTGTTGTGGCGTGCACTTTCGGCATTTCAAGCACAGTTAATTTTTCAGTTGCCATTATTCTATTCCAATGTTTTCATGTTTTCTATTGTCGACTGCCGAGTCGGATCTTTATGCAGTTTTCCTTGCCGGCAAAAGCAATCTGCTGAAAGCTGGCGCCGCGCAAATAAAATTACACGCTATTTAAGCTCTGTCTCCCATAACCTGCACAGCGCTGCGTTCCTTAACGGTGTTTTTCGCTCCCATATATTTTAAATGCAGTCCATGGTTTGTTTTTTCCCAGTGATGCGGCTTGGTAATAAGCTGATACAGCGCCATCAGCGCGGCAATACTGAGCAGCGCCCAATAAATCGGCATAAAAATTGCAAAATACATCAAATGATATTGCTCTCGCTTTGCGGCAGCAATCAAATAGATATAAATATATAAAATATTGCCGAATATAAGGGATACTGTGCCTACATAAAATGATGGCGCGGGATATAAGATGTGAAACGCGCCTTCAATGACCGGGCGTAAGTAAACGTATAACGCAAATAAAGACCACATCAACGGATTCAGGAAAAAGGTTGCAGGTGTTCCGCCGATAATAAATTGCAAGGAAAAAAACTCACGGAAATTTTGAGGCTTAAAAAAACGCCATGGATTGCGCATATGCACTAAATATGTTTGCAAATACCCTTTTATCCAGCGGGAGCGCTGCCGAATCCAGTTTTTTAGTTGTGGATTGGCCTCCTCTTCCGTTACCGAATCCACTACCGCGGTGCGCATTTTCATACCTGCCAGCCGCAGCCCCAAATCACAATCTTCTGTAACGTTAAAAGGATCCCATGCGCCCAGTCTGCGCAAAATATCGGTTCGAAAGTGGTTGGATGTTCCGCCCAGCGGAAGGCTGAGCCGGCTGGCTTGCATGCCCGGAAGAACGAGATCGAACCATAGGAGATATTCCAATGAAAACCAGCGAGTAAGAATATTTTGGCGAGAATTATAAAAGTGCAACTGCGCCTGGACACAGGCAACATCCGGTTCTTTACTGGCAAAAGTAAGCACGGCTTTTTTTAACTGCAATGGCTCTGGGATATCTTCTGCGTCGTAAATAACCACATATTCCCCATCGGCAATTGCCAGCCCATAGTTGCATGCTCGCGGCTTGGTTTTGGGTTCGCCGGCAGGCACGGTAATAATCGAAAAATGTTTGGGTAAATGTTTATCCAGTATTGCTTGGCGGGTTTCATGATCGTCTTCTTCCGTTAAAAACAAAATTTGCAGCTTATCCGGAGGATAGTCTAACGCATTCATAGCGGCAGCAAACTGATCGATAATAACCACTTCATGATATAGCGGGCATAGGATAGTATATTTGGGCCAATCACTGCTTTTTATAGATTGCACAACTGCGTTATCTATTTTTTCGGCAGGTTGTGTTTCAATGGCGCGCAGCATCAAGCGGAACATCATGCCCATAATGATGAAATAATAAAAAGTGACAACCGCCATGGTAATAATTAATGTTGGTATGCCCCAAAAATATAACCCTGTTCCCCATACAAGCAAAAGCGCCAAAACCGCAAGTATTTCTAATGGAGTAGCAACTGTAATGGCGTTAAAAGTGTTGTGCAGTTCACAAAAAGGGTAAATAATTTTTCCTTTAGACCATGTCGGTGTCATCGCTTTTTCGCGGTATTGCTCGGCTTTTGCGTTATCGGCATATGCATCACGCATTTGCGCGTTTTGTCTTAACCAATCTGTAAAATACTGCACATCTCCTGCCTGCTGCTCCGTAAGCGAAATTTGCACTGCCGCTACCGGAACTGTCGGCGTTTCATGCGTATCCTGCAGAATTTTTTTTCTCCACATACTCTCTTTCTCCGCGCTTTTGCGCGCCCCACACATCACAAAATTAAATGTATATAAAATCTGCCGCTGTTTGGGCAGATTATACTCTCTAGTATGTTCTGATTTATCCTGACAAAAACAGCTACTTTTTGATAAATGTACTATGAAATATAACAAGGATACAGCTAAACGTCAACCATGAAATAACTTTTAGTACCGTAAGCGCCGCACATATATAAACCAAGCCTTCATGTTATAATAGGTAATTGCTATACGATAATAAATTTTATCGATATATTTCAGCGCCGCGGCGCATGACGGCAAAATTTGCCATTTTTTATTTATGAAAGCTCTGTATATATGCGAAAAAATAATCTGAAATGGATGGGCGTTTCTGCAATTATTGCGCTGATTCTTATCGTCAGTTTTATCGGGATAGGCTTGGCGAAGTCAACAAAAGCGCTTATTGCCGCCGGAAAATCATATGAATCGCAATTAACGCCAACGGTGTTTCCAACACTTCCTGTTTCTGATAATTCATCTGCAAACATCGATAATTCTGGTATTATCGTACCCAGCCCGCAAGTTTTACCCGAGCCGGAAATTATTAATTCGCAGTTAGTTGCCGGCCCCGAACATACACCACTTATTCTGATTGGCGCAACACGATCATCGCTGGAATATAGCTGCCAAGGCGATGGCCATTTTCAGTACCAAGACTTTTTGGCTATGAAAAGCTGGGGCATGAATGCGGTTAGAATAACACTTTCTTCCCAATTATGGTTGGATCCCTTTGGGCAATGCCCAACATATCAAGCAACTGTGCAACAAGCTGTAAGCAACGCTGAATCCGCTGGATTATATATCGTGTTAGCTCTGCAGTGGAATGCGCCGTTTAATGACCCAAATTCTGCCGGCGGCAGCCAATACCCGCTGCCGGACGCATCAAAAGATGATGCTTTTTGGGATAGCGTGTCGACAGTTTTTGGCAATGACTTCAATGTGATGTTTGAGCCGTTCAGCGAGCCGCATGATGTTACTTTTCAGCAGTGGTTCAATGGCGGCACAGTTACCATTACTTCTGCGAACGATACTATCAGCGCCGGCATGCCAAAATTAATTCACGGAACATATTTGGCGGAAGGAATGCGGCAGTTGGTAGACACTATTCGCGCAAACACCGCCGCAGTTATTATTCTTGACGGGGTAAATTACGGATTTGATTTATCTATGATCAATAATCCACATTACCGCTTTACCCGCAATAATATTATGTTTTCTACACATCCGTGGGATTATGCGAATAAAGCTCCGGCAACATGGCCCGCTGCTTTTGGAAATCTGTTGGGATCGTATCCGATTATGATAACCGAATTTGGAGAGTATGACTGCTCAACCGGATATGTCAGCCAGCTTATTCCCTATGCTGAATCACATAAAATGTCTTTTTTTGCATGGTCGTGGAATGTGGGATCTTGTCAAGGATCCAGCGCTTTACTTTCCGGGTGGAACGGCGCGCCGAATAGCGCCTACAGCGCTTATATCCGCTTAGCTATGCTTCAGTACGCCGATGATGAGAAGTAGCAGTATGATAAAAAAACAGTCGTATGGAACAGACGTAAAATCCCGCAAGATGGTATTTGGGCTGCTGGCGCTGCTATTTGCCGGAACAGCATGTTCGCAAAGCGCCGCGCCGGTGGCTCCGCCTCATAAAACAGGCACTCCGCAGTCTGATATACCCTTAGTGATGATTGGCCCAGCTTCTTTTACGGGGTATACCAACATTATTATTTCTGCCGGGACGCCATTGCAATGCGTCGATCCACTTTATGGCGGCGGCGCGCAGCAACTGTATATTGATACGGTGAAGTCGCATCCGCTTGCCGGCATTCCTGCGGAGTTAAAACAGCCGCAATATGTTTTATTTAAGCCGGGTGTGCAAAAATATTTTATATTTACAACTGCGGGGGTATATTATCTGCGCAGTATGGAATACCCGCAAATGCAAGTTGAAATTACTGTTTCTGCTGCATCAAATTTCGACCTGCGGACACCCTAGTTTCAGCTCTGAGGAGGAAACAGGCCTTCTTTTTGGGAATACGTGGGGAAGGGATCGCGCAAGCGGCGTACTGCTGTACCCCGAGTTTCTTCCCTGTTGCTACATTGCTGTATCTGTGAGATAATTTTCCATGGATAGAACGATAGCCGTATACCTGAATCTTGCCAAAAGACAGCTGAAAAACCGTTCAAGAGAATTGTTTCGGCAACGAAGCGACTATGACCCCTGTTCACTCTTGCCGCCTCGGTATATCTTTGGCTGGCGGGCCGCAGTCAAGCGGCCTATCGTCTCAGTTTGCTGAGCTAAGGACAAGCCACTGCCTTTCGGTATTCGGTATGGGGTACTTGACAGGTAACTTTTGCGCTGTGAAATATGAACAGTTGCGCAGAATATGTGAATTTGGTATGCTGATTATATGATTGAAAACAACCAGCGCGTTGCTGACATTTTTTAAGCAGGAGATTTGCTGCATGAGTAACCCTATTGCGCAATTAAAGCATGGTTCTCAAATGTTAATTCATATATTGGAAGAAACCCTGCGTGTATTCAGAACAACTTTTATTTCGCTGCTTTTTACAACCATACTAGCCGCTACAGCGCTAGAGGGCAGCTTGCTGGCAATTACTCGAACGTTTCCGGCTTCTTACGCCGCCCAAATTTTTGTTATAGTACTGTCACTTATTACAGGGTATTCAGTGGCGCTTACCTATGCGGTGATTCGTTCACTTGCCGGCGCCGCCAGAGTTGTGCGATTTGTAGATAATGAACTAACTGGTGAAGTGAAGCATTATGAAGATACGATAAAATCTGTTGAAGGCGCAATTCTGCATAAAATTTAATTCGATTGCTCGGCATTTATATATATAAATGTGTTTCAGATTTTTCTTACGCTAGGGATATAAAATAGGTCCCAGATCCATTGCATATTGGCCATATTTCATAGTAATATGGATATAAAGGCATATCTGGCTGCCACAATATACCAATGAAGCGTCTCGATCTCCCAGTCAGAATCTATGTCTGTGAACACTGTGGCGCAGGGCTTGGTCGAGATTGCGCCGCCGCCTACAATGTGGGTGGCGCTATACCGCTAGTCCGGCGGAAATTTACGCCTGTGGAGAGTCGGTAAGTCCCCGAGCGCTTGTGCGTGGGGCTGTCTCAAAGAAGCAGGAAATGGATTCTGAAGAAGACAACCTGTAAGTGTTGTCCTATTTGGGTAAATTCTTTAGGACGGTTAGCTGTTATGCAGGATGTAGCCGCAGAAGCACACATTCATCGGCTGCAAGAAAGTTTTAATGCGCTGAACTATAGCGCAGAAGAGACTTTAGATGTGTATGGCTTGATGCTTTTGGCGCGGCTTACCGATGAATATCTTGCTGATTTGCGGACAAAAGGATTGATGACCGGCGGCGTTTCTTGCAAAGGGCATGAAGCTATTCAGGTGGTGTGTGCAAGAGAACTTGTTGTTGGAACAGATTATACGCTGCCATATTACCGAGATTTGGCCTTGGTTATCGCTATGGGGATGCCGCTGTATGATATTTTTCTAAATCACCTTGGCAGTGAGGCAGACCCAAACAGCGGCGGGCGCATGCGCCCTGCCCATTGGAGCAGCCGAAAGCTGGGCATTGTCAGCTCTTCCGGTGTTGCCGCCACCCACATTTTACACGCCGCCGGAATTGCTTTTGCTGCACAAATACGCCAAAGCTCAGCAATTACTGCGGCTTTTTTTGGTGAAGGAGCCACCAGTGAAGGTGATTTTCACGAAGCGCTGAATTTTGCCGGAATACATCGTGTCGGCGCTTTATTTATTTGTGAAAATAATGGTGTGGCGCTCTCTACCCCACAATCACGGCAGATGAAAGTGAAGCATGTTGTCGATCGAGCTTCAGCATATGGCGTTCATGGCATGCTGGTAGACGGCTCTAATGTGTTTGCAGCCGCCGCAGCCATTCGCGACGCCGCAACACGCGCTCGCAGCGGCGGTGGACCTGTACTGCTGGAAGCTATTATTCCATCGCAGATGCGGATGCGCGAACAACCCGATATATATGATCCTGTCTATGGATTGCGCGCATTTCTGCTGCAATCAGGCAAATTAACCGAGGCGGCGGATACAGAGATGCGCGAAACGTTCACACAAAAAATTGAAGACGCCTATAAACTGGCGCTTTCAGCAGATAAAGCCGGTATTTTTGCCGTACAAGATTATGTGTACGCCGATAATCCCGCTGTAAACGTGCAAGAACATCTACAGACTGAAACATCCTTCAATATAGAGGAGACTTTGCAGCATGACTGAACGCACGATATCAATGGTCGAGGCGCTGCGCGAAGGATTACGCGAGGAAATGGGGCGCGATGAACGGGTTGTGCTGTTGGGAGATGATATTGGCTCCGCTGGGGGAATATTTACTGCCACAATGGGGCTGCGTGAAGAATTTGGTGGCGGCAGGGTGTGGGATATGCCGTTAGCTGAAAATGGTGTGGTGGGCGTGGGAATCGGCGCTGCTATCGGCGGGCTTCGCCCTGTGGCTGAAGTGCAGTTTGCTGATTTCTTGCTTTCCGCTATGAGCCAAATTGTGAATGAGGCTGCAAAATTACGCTATCGCTCGCTGGGCCAATGGAGCTGCCCTATCGTTATTCGCGCGCCGTATGGCGCGGGTTTAGCCGGCGGGCCAGATCACTCACAAAGTGTTGAAACACTGTTTGCCCATATCCCCGGCTTAAAGGTAGTCGCGCCATCCACACCGGCGGATACAAAAGGATTGATAAAAGCTTCTATTCGTGATGAAGACCCGGTGATATTTTTAGAACAGAAAAGTTTATACCACCAACGATATGGCGTTGTTTCTGACGATGAAGATTATGTTATTCCTCTTGGGCGCGCTATAGTGCGCCGCGAAGGCAAAGATGTTTCCGTTATTACATATGGCGCAATGGTCTTTGAATCGCTATTTGCGGCAGAAATGTTGCAGCGGGAACAAATTGATTTGGAAATTATTGATATCCGCACACTGCAGCCGCTGGATATAGATACCATCGGTGAATCTGTCAGCAAAACCAATAAAGCGATTGTGTTTCATGAAGATACCCGTTTTAGCGGAATCGGCGCTGAAATCGCCGCCACTATTGGGGAAGAACTCTTTGAATTTCTTGACGGCCCTGTTATACGCCTTGGCGCGCCGTTTGCGCCTATTCCGGCGAAACCCTCGCTGGAAAAAGAAATCATTCCCAACGCCGCCGCGTTGGCAAACGCGGTGAGGCGCTTGTCGCGTTATTAATTTTCTTGCGCCATACGCTTTTTTTTGAACAAGAGCAATAAAAAGCGTTGTGAACGAATATTTTTGGTTGGGAGCAATAATTCGAATGATTGATGATATACGCCAGCGATTTGCGGAGTATACTAAAGATACGCTGCAAGAAGTATTGGGCATAGAATTCCTTGAAGTGGACAATGATCATATCGTTGCCCGTATGCCGGTAAATAACACTACCAAACAACCCTTTGGTGTTTTGCATGGCGGCGCTACTGTTGCGCTGGCTGAAACTGTGGCGTCGATGGGAACTTGGCTGGGGATAGATCACCAAAAACAAACGGCCATGGGGCTGGAAATTAACGCTAATCATCTGCGACCCGTTCGCAGCGGCTTTGTAACTGCCGAAGCTAAACCAATACATCGCGGCCGCAAAACGTGGGTGTGGGATATTCGTGTAACAGATGACGACGGCAAGCTTACCGCCATTTCACGCTGTACGGTTGCTGTAGTTACTCGTGCTGAAACGGCGGCAAGCGCTAATCCAGAATAATGGTAACCGGGCCGTCATTTATTAATGAAACATGCATATGAGCGCCAAATTGTCCTTCTGCAACAAAAAAACCTTTTTCGCGCAGCAATTGTATGAAATATTCAATAATTGTTTGAGCTTTTTGTGGTTCTGCGGCTTCTAAAAAATTGGGGCGCCGGCCATGAGATGTGTCAGCGTATAAGGTGAATTGCGAGACGGCGAGTATCTCGGCGCCGATATCTGTTGCGGATACGTTCATTTTACCATTGCTGTCTTCAAAAATCCGCAGATGAACTAATTTATTGACTAATTTGGGGCAAACTGCTTCGGTGTCTTCTTTGCCAACCCCAATGAACAGCAAAAGCCCCTGTTTAATGGCTCCGACCGTTTGGCCGCTTACCTGAACAGAGGCTGTGGATACTCTTTGGGCAACGATGCGCATATGTACTGTGTTTCTTTCAGTTATGGGTTTATTTTTTTTCGGTGGATGCGCTGACCGGAGCTTTTGTTTCCGTTGGCGCGGGAGCCTTTTCTGCGGGCGCAGCGCTGGTATCTGCCGCCGGTTTTGTTTCAGCCGTTTCCGCCGCCGGCGCCGCGGCAGTATTTTCTGATGATGGAACGGCGCTGGCGCTGGAATGGCGCGAATCATTTATATAGAATCCACTGCCCTTAAATACTATTCCATTAGCAAAAATCATCCGATGGATTTCTCCCTTGCACTCGGGGCAAGTGGTTAATGGATCATCGGTCATATGTTGAAGAATCTCGAATTGATGATGGCAATTTTTACATTTATATGAATACATTGGCATAGAAAACGACTTTAGCTCCCGCATGTATAAAAACTAAGCGCTTTGAGGCTGATTTCTCTCAAAACACTTTATATTATACCATAACCTTGCTTTTCTCTGCATAATTTTTCTGCGCTTTTCCTCATGCATATTCCGCAACTCTGTGTTTGCAAGTATGAGATATTACCTCGTTCCGTTACTTTGGCGCCTGTTATGCGTTATATATTCGGTGTCTTCAGCGTGACGCATACCTTACAGGAATGCAGGTAATGCGCCGGAAGGAACCTTCATTATTTTATGGATAGATCTGCGTTATAAGACTTGGGAGCAAGGAAGCTCTCTTTTTCTTTGTGTGAAACAAACAGGAGGAGCAGCAACATATATGTATTCTACTACATCGTATCGCAGATCGGCGCTGTTTCGCGGATCCGTTTTAACCAATACAGAGCAAAAGCCTTTTCGCAGATTTGGGCAATATTCACAAACGGCGCGCATGGCGGCAGCCCCAATTGCAAGCGTTATTCGGCGCCCGTTGCTGTTGTTTGCTTTGCTTGCAGCATTCTTTTTCGCCGCCGCATCGCTTGGTGAGGTATATACAGCATATCAAATGCAGCAAAATGTTTCTTTAGCGCAACAGCGCAACACAACAACGCGGCAAAATATACAGCAGATGCAGCAGCAACTATATCAGCTTCAGCAAAATTCTGTTATTGAAGCTGCGGCGGTAAAATTAGGCTATACAATGCCTGCAAACAGCCAAGTTTCGTCGCAGCCTTAGCCACAGTTAATTCGTATGGTTTGTGTATGATAGAAGAAGAAGATTATTTGGGGAGGGGATTGTATCATTCATGGGCCATGATCGTCATGGAAAATGCGGCTATTGCGGCAGGCCGTTGCGCCTCGTTTCGGGATTTTGCGCCGGATGCCATGCTCCGGCGGTTATTGCGCGCCGTCCAGAGCTTATTGCGCAATCTAGCCGCGCGCAAGTGTGGCAATACCTGGAGCCGATGCTGGCGTCTGAAGGCAGTTTAGCTGTTGCAGAATCTGAACGGCAGCTTCCGCAGTGGATTTATTTGGCCGGCGCAGTGGGTATTTTAGCTATTGCAATATCGCTGTCTTTAATAGTGATGCAAATCCAGGGAAACGCAGCAAGCAGCGCGCCGCCGCAAACAGCGATATCTGTCAGCGCCACCGCAAATGGTGTTCCGCAAACCCATTTTACTATCGGTTCAGCAGTTTATGTAACATTTACCGTAACTATAGCTTCCAGTAATGCACCCATTATTATTCGGCTGACGCCACAAACTGGGCTGGCGCAAACCCTCAATGAAGTTTGGCCGCATGGCGTTATCCGCCGGAGTATTGTGTTTGCGCCGATGAAAGCGGGTATATGGAAAATTTCTCTTTCGGCTGGCAGCGCGGCGGAACAGTCGGTTGCCATTACGGTTTCACCGTGAACGCCGGCTCAATTTGCTTTCGGCGTTAGGCGCTGTGCTTCATCATCATCATCATATCCCGACCAAAAACCATCATAGCGTTGCGCCGGTATATTTGGCAGCGCGGCGGATATTTGCGCGCAAATTGCCTCAAGTTCTGTTTTGTTGAGAGATGTAACCGTTCGGTCTGCCGGCGGCCGGGTAACAGTATATACCTGTATGCGGCTGATACGCGCTCCTGCTTGCGCGAATTCATGAATTCTTTGAATATATTCCGCAATTTCTTGTCGTTCTGGGCCAATTCCGGCGACTCGCATAAAGCATGATTGCAGAATCAGCGGCGTTACTTTTCCGGCCGTAGTGATATTTTGCAATATGCGGTCAAATGGAACCGCGGCGCGATTAATTTGCCGAAAATACTCCGGTGACCCGGCGTCGAGCTTAGCCCATATTTCACCTCCGGCGCCGGTAATACTTTTTATGGCCTGCAAAACACTTTCCCGATGAAACATTGACGCATTTGTGATGAGCGTAATAGGTATATGCTGCAATTCAAGCGCATTGCGCAGTTGAATAACTTTATGTACAACCGCGGCAAAATTACGAAAGGCGGTTGGCTCTCCATCGCCGGAAAAAGCAATATCGCGCACTTGCGGCGCTGTGTTTTTCATCCAAAGCCGCGAAAACCTGGGGTCATTAAAAAAACTGTCAGATTTAATAAGCGCTAATATTGCGCTAAGTTCAGATTCCAGCGCCGCAATATCTACGTTGCGATAGAGCGGAATCTCTGCTCTATTGACTTCACAGTATATACAGCCAAAATTGCATACTTTATCAATATTAAGATTTATCCCCAGCGAAACTCCGCCGGCGCGGCGCGACACTACCGGATAGATATAGCGCAAATTTTCCCATATTCGGGAGTGATCTGAATATAATTGTTGATTTAATGCCATATATATAACCAATTGCAGCAGAGTATAAGCAAGCTCGGTGAAGATCG
>JAKAOI010000031.1 GCA_021812265.1 Chloroflexota bacterium
CGTATCTGAAACAGAGGGAGGTCTGGGGACACCCCAGAACCCCGTACAAGGGGCATTGCCCCTTGTATATCCCCGATGTTCCATGCTGAAGCGAAAGTCTTGAAGACTATAATGACTCTGTAGCCTATGCAAATGGCAAGGCCAAATGATCTGCAGCGAGTTTTTACGAAACCTTAAAATTTATGTGAGATTTTGTGTTTTTATAGCGTAATAACAATAGTGATGTTATAACACCACTCCTGATATTGTATTGTGCATATTTTATGTGTCTTTTCATTGAGTCGTTCCTGCAACGCAGCAGATCGAGTGAAAGGGTAACTGTGAGGCGTCATGAGTTCAAGTGGATGGACCGATAAGGTTTTTGCGGTAGAGTTAAGCAAACATAATCCCGATGCTTTAGCCGCAATAATTGAACGGTATTCGCGAGAGTTATTTTATTTTATCAAAGTTGTTCTCAACACGATAGGAAACGAACAGGATGTTGAAGAATGCTTAAATGATGTGTTTATTTCTGCATGGCAGGATATTGCCTCATTTGACGCTTCGCGCGGTTCATTTCGGACGTGGCTGACGATGCGCGCCAGATATATCGCGTTGGATAAACGCCGTTCTCTTATCAAAAAGCACATGAATACTGTTACCATCTCGCATTTGGAAAATGAGCACCTCAATTTTGTTGAAGCAGAAGGTGATTCATTCTCATTTTTAGATCGGTATTTTGCTCAAGATATACACCTTCAGGAACCCCTAGATAATCTGCTTGAGAAACGCGAAGAACAAGAACAGTTGTATACAGCTCTTGCTCTGTTGTCTGATCTAGACAGGCGTTTGGTATATATGAGGTATTTTTTGCTTATGAGCGCAGAAGATATGGCGGCTGAAACAGGATTGTCACGACACGCCATTGATACGCGTATCTGGCGGGCGCGCAGATCTATGCGCGATGCGCTGCGGGAGCCAGCTCATGGACGAATATAAATCAACCAATAATAATTTTGCCGACAATCGTCGTGCCCTGCGAAATGGCCGAAAATTGCCGATAGATTTTACCGCAGATGACACTGAGTTTGCGGAATGTTTGAATGGTCATTTTGATATTCAAAATGAAGAGTTGCCGCCGCTGTATGCGCAAACGCTTTTAAGCGGACAGTCGCACGCTGCAGCAGATGATGACCTGGAAACACGAGTGCATACCGGGGTATTTCAATCTTTAGGGCTATCCATCGAAAAGCATCCATTAACTTCAGAGTTACCGGCGCAAAGAAACCGCCGCAGAAACCGCAAAAAAACAATTGCGCAGCGAGCTGTTTTGGCAGTCATGTCTTTAGCGCTGATAGTTTCTCTGAATGCGCTTTTCAGCGGAACGGCGTTTGCTTCCATGCTAGATGTATTATCCGGCAACACCGGCGCATTGTTTGTTCATTCGTATCCAACGAAGATAACCAAATCAACACCATCCAAAACCAGTATTCAGCCGGATCACCGGATATTATTTCAGCCGGATTGGGCAGGAACTGTGATAGATGGCTATCACTTTGTAGGTATGGATGTATATGACGCGCAGTGGTGGACTGTTGGCGGCCTGATGACGTTGCGATACATAAAAACAGACGCCCAAGGTGTTCATCAATTAACGATTTTACAATTTCTGCCGAAAAACCAAGTTGCGCTTCAAGTAGTGCAGTCGGGGTCTTCCGAACAAATTCCCATAGGCTCATCCAATGGGGTGTTTGTTGCAGGCCATTGGGTGCGCGTAAACGGCGTGCTTCAATGGGAAACTGCGGAACGAGCTGAATTGATTTCTGGCGCTATTGGCCAGCAAGGGCTGGTTACATGGATAGCGGTTGATAATATCAGCGCGAATGTGCCGGTAGAAACTATGAAACCATTTTTAGTGTCGGTGGCTAAAAAACTGAGTCCATTTCAGTTAGAGGATCTTGCAAATACATTGGAAGGCATAAAATATGGCGGTGGAGTTGTGTCAATCGGTTCGGATCAGCCATTTGGGTATGATGTTATTGCATTGACCCCAGACGCTGCTTTGAATTCGTCTTCAATGATTTATATTCGTATCGATTCCATAACAAATCCCGGTTCGGATCCTAATCAAAATACACGCTAACCGTAATTGTTATTGCTGCATACCACCGAATATTCGGTGAGCAGATAGATTCAGTGCGCAATCTTTAAGTTGCGCTCAACATGTACTTTTCTCACTTATTGTGAGTGATTCACATGAATAGGTGTGAATCGAAATTCAAGAGGAGGACTTGAGTCTTGCGAAACATGAAAGCGCGTGCGATGTTTATCAGCATGCTCGGAGTACTGGCAATGCTGGTTGCTGCCTGCGGCGCATCGTCGTCTGGCAGTACAACCGGAGCCAGCTCAACGTACAATTTCAACTATAGTCCCACAACGCCCAGCAAAACTGGCGGCACCGTCGTTATCGGCGACTGGGAATCACCGGATAACTTGAATCCGTTCTTAACAACATCTGTCGCTTCAGTTGAAGTGTACAATGCAATTTGGGATAGCTGCCTTATCCAGCTCCCGAACTTGTCCCTTGGCTTAGCTGGTTTCAAACCAGATCAGTGCACACAGGTTCCCACCGTTGCCAACGGCGGCGAATCAGCTGATGGCTTAACCACAACTTTGAAAATTGATCCGAATGACAAATGGTCTGACGGCACCCCAATTACTGCCTCGGATTTTGCGTTCATGGTCAGCATTGGTATGGACCCGAATATTGATGGCATCCCACCATATTCATTCATGAAAAGCGTAACCGCAACGGATAGCACCACTCTTACTATTAAATGGAGCAGCCCGTTCAGCGACTACCTCAATGCAGTCTCAGGCTTATTCCCATTACCGGCAGAATCATATCCCGGAACATATGTAAACGGCGTATATAATACTACTGCAGTGCAGGCGTTGGAATCCAACCCCAGCTTCCTGACACAGTTCCCGAAAGACAACGGCGCTTACACTGTTAAGAGCTTTGCTCCTGGCAATATCGTTCTGCAGAAGAACCCGAATTTCCATTCCAACTTCTTCAAAGGACCTTATTTAGACCAGATTATTTTCAAAGGCACCAGCCAGAAATCCGTTTTAATTCAGGCTTATAAAACAGGCCAGTATGATAAAGTCGAAGACTTTGTTATGTCCGACCTGCCGCAATTTGCCGGACTTGGCTCTCAGGTAAACATTGCTCCGCAAATTGGCGTTGAGCACTTGGAATTCAATGTTCGCCCGCAAGCGTTAAACGCTGCGTCGAACGGCGGAACCTCCATCTTCGCGAGCGCGAATGTACGTAAAGCATTTATTGAAGCCTTCAATACTTGCCAAGCGAATATCGCCGTTGCCGGTATTCCTGACTGCAACAGCCCGTTATATAAAACAGGTGAGTTGACTGCTCCTCCGGCTGCCGATTACAATGCTGCTATTCAGTCACCTGCGTTCAACCCAAGTGACGCGCAGTCTTTGATGCAGCAAGCCGGCTTCAAACTCGACGCAAACGGCAAACTGACCTATCCGAATACTTCAACCGAAGTGAACATTACATTGGTTACGACAAGCGGCAACCCCGAGCGTGACGCTTACATTCACTTGCTCGCCGCGCAGCTTGCCCAGAACTTGCAAATCAAAACTACCGTTGCTGAATATCCTGCCGGCAAACTGTTCGGCGTATTTGTAAACAATGGTATTCTGTCTTCCGGCCAGTATGATATCTCGCTCTTCGCGTATGTCTTCGGTTCAGATCCTTATTTGAACCTGAGCACATTGGTTGGCACATCAAATATTCCGACAGCAAAGAATCCTGGCGGCGGCAACTATAGCGGCGCCGATGATCCTGCTGTTGATCAGATTTTGACCACAGACGGCACAACCTATGTCAGCGAAGCTCAATTGAATAGCGACATGGCGAAAGTTCAACAGATGTTGGCTCAAGATTACTTCTATGATCCATTATTCATCCGCTCCAGCATTTCCTTGGTGAAATCCACCCTGGGCAACTACCAGCAGAGTCCTTCTTCAGCTGGTGATGACTGGAACATGAATGATTGGTTCACAACTGCTACTCAGAGCCAATAATAACTCTTTCACAGAGTTGTTTTCATCCAACGGGGCGGGAGAGAATTTTCTCTTCCGCTCTTTTGTGTTATTTTGCAGCGTTATCGGCACAAAGTCCTAAAGCTATGTTTATGTAGCAAGAAAAGTGAAATCCCCCTTGGGGAGTCGTCACCCTGTGATACAGTATATACAGGGATATAACACATAGAAAATAATTTTATAAGAAAAATATTTGCAAGTTGTGTTTGTCAACCATCTTTTTTTAATAGAAGATTCTGTAAAGCTGCTGCCCTATAGAGCGTATGTAATAAGAATGTGCGCGGCGGTTTTGCCGAAGGTCTGTTGCTTGATATAGTATATGGTGAGATGCTTCGGTATGCAACTGTGATGAAAATGTTGAACAGTAAAGGAAAAGCGCTATGATTATAGTTTTACTTGCGTTTATTGGCGCGTTGGCAATAACAGGGATATTGGCTTTTTTTCGAGTTATTGCCAGCCGGAAGAAGATGAATTTTGATAAGTCATTTACCATGTGGCTGATTATTTTATTTGTTTTTAATTTTTTCTTTGATGTATTGTATCTTTATTTTGGCATGCCGGCTTTGACAGGGCCGTTTGGCGGCTGGGAGTGGATATTATGGCCGGGTGTGCTTAGCGCAATAGTAAGCATATTTTTGCGCGGCGTATCCGGCGCGCAGGAACTGTATTCGAATATACTGAACGCCGGCGAACGTTTTCGCGCCGGAAATGGCAATGTGATAAATTCCCGTCGGCCGCGGGCGCCGGCGCTTATGGCTGACGGAGCAGGAGCCGCGGGAATTTTTATGTTTGTTTTTATTTTATTCATTGCTGTTATTGTAAATTCTGGGATCGTGGTTGCCACCACATGGTTTGACGGCAACGCTAAGGCCTTGGCCGCGCTTCCGAATGTATCGGTAATGCCATCCGGCGCGCAACTGCCGCCAACAAATGTTCAACATATTGTGCAGGTTACTCAAGCAATAGCTTCATTTAAGGGGCAGCAAACATTAGGGCAAAACGGGCAAAATCTTGGCTCATTATACCAAGTGGAGCAAAGTGATTTTGTGCTGCAATCAGTTAACCAGCATTTATATTGGATTGCGCCGCTGGTTTATAATAATATTTTTGTGAATCTCAGCCATTCATCTACGCCGGGCTATGTAGTTGTAGACGCCGAAAATCCCAATACCCCAGCTCAATTGAAAACCGGATATACTATGCGTTATATCCCCGGAGCGCTGTTGAATCAAGATTTGATACGCCATGTATATTTAAGCGGGTATGTCAATGGAAACTTGGAAGACCCTACTTTAGAAGTAAATGATAATTGGCAGCCGTATTTTACCGTTTCGCTGATGACTCCTTCTCATGGGTTTACCGGCGCAACAATCAGTAAGGTTTTGCTGGTAGATCCTCAGTCTGGGGATGTGCAGGCGTATGCGCCGCAAGATACCCCTTCTTGGGTTGATAGAGTATATTCGCAAAATGTGGTCAATCAATATATGACTTGGTGGGGATTATATCATTATGCTTCGTGGTTTAATCCATCCGGCGCGTTGCAGCAGCAGCCCGCCTCTGCGCCGGAGCTTGTGTATAATAACATCGATCAGCCGGTATGGATTATTCCGATGACTTCAAGCGCCGCAAGCGATAATTCCAGCACCGGAATAGTATTATATGATACTCGCAAAAATTCCGCGCAGTATTACCAGCTTTCGGGGTTAGGTATAGGTGATAATGTTGTTCATACCTTCTCTTCCAATCCGCATAATATCCGAAATTATGATGTCAGCGGTGTGCAGTTGTATAACATTTATGGCAAGCCGACTTGGGTGGCTATTTTTTCTCAAGCAAATGCCCAAGGCGCAACATTTCAGGCGATTGGATTGCTCGACGCGAATGAACTGAATGGATCTAACGTACAAATGGAGCCGACTTTAAACCAAGCGTTAACCGATTACCAACAGTGGCTGGCAACGAATGCCGGAGGCTCTTCCATAGCAAGTTCGCAGGGTTTGGTAGAAAATTTCAGCGGCAAACTATTGCGCATTGCGCCGACAACCGTAAATAATGAGACGGTGTATTATTTGTGGGTGCAGGGGCAGTCAAATATTCTTACTGCGCCGCTTTCACTTTCGCCGCTGCTGCCTTTGGCGCAGCCAGGAGATATGATAACCGGAACATATTTGAATACGGGCACAACTGTAGTAACATTAACAGCTTTTACCGACAACTCCGTTCAATTGTCCCCGCCAGTTGGGGTAACTCCAACGGCAACTCCAACAGCGGGCGGTTAAATTGGCATGCTGTATCACGAAGGCAGGTTACCTAAAACCGTTTTTATACCGCCGCAAAAAGCAGTATTTTCGGGGGTTCCGCATATACCCGGTTCTAAATACGCTGCTGTGCGGGCGCTGATTATTGCCGCTTTGGCGGATGGCGTTTCAGTGATTAAGAATGCGCCGCAAACCGATGACACATTTGCGTTATTGCAGGCGTTGCAAGTATTGGGGGTTCGCTGTGATTATGACAGCGAGATGATTCGGATTACAGGATGCGCCGGGCGATTTCCTGCGCATGAGCAGACGCATTCCGTGCAGATAGATGCGCGGAACGCCGGCGCAGTTTTACGGCTGCTGCTGGGTGTTACCGCAACATTGCCTGATATTACTTTTACAACGCAATATAGCGCTTCACTGGGGAAACGTCCCAATAAAGAACTGTTAGACGCGCTGCGCCAACTTGGCGCACAAATTGAATCTGGGCCTGATGGCTCGCTGCCGATTCACTTGCGCGGCGGCAATACTCACGGGGGCCGCGCGCATATTTCCGGCGCGCGCTCTTCACAGTTTATCAGCGCATTGCTATTGCTGGCGCCGCTGCTGGCAGAGCCGGCAGATATTATAGTAGATGATGGATTGGTTTCTGCAAATTTTGTTCGTTTAACGCTGCAAATGATGCATACTGCGGGAATTGCGGCGCAGTATGATGAATCGCTGCGATGGTTTCATATTACGCCAAGCAGTTATCAGCCTTTGCAAACAGAGATTTGGGCCGATTTTCCTACGGCGGTTATGTGGTTTGCCGCAACGGCTGCCATATCGGGCAAGATGCGGATTGATAGGCTCGATCGCTATTCCGAGGATGGCTTGGCTGCAATAGATGCGCTGCGCAATCTGGGCGCCGGCATGGCTTTTGAGGAAAGCGGCGATGGCAGCTTAGCCGCATGGATTGCGCCTTCCTATTCGTTGCGCGGCGCCGTTTTAGACGCTTCTTTATATATTGATAGTGTTCCGGCGCTTGCAGCGCTTGCAGTATTTGCAGATGGGGCAACGCGATTTAATGCTATCGCGAATTTGCGTCTTAAAGAAAGCAACCGTATTGATGATTTGTGCGTGGAATTTTGTAAGGCCGGAGCCATTGCAGAAGCCGGGGATGATTTTCTGCTTATTCATGGCAGCCGCGCCGCTATTTTGGGCGGAGGTATAGTAGACGCTCATAATGATCATCGTTTGGCGATGGCGCTGGCGATAATAGGGTTGCGAACGGAACGCGGACTGACAATTACTGGCTGCGATCACACTGCAAAAAGTTATCCAAATTTTTGGCGTGAACTCAGCCAATTAGGTGTTGTATTTTTCGTAATCGAATAATCCACCGTTATTTCTGCAGAATTCATAAAGCAAACCATGCGCAGTGTGTAGCATACCCCACGACAGGGTTTGAGGTATCCCCAAATTTCCCCGTATTTCTTTTTAAACTTCAGATCCGTCAGTTTATATCTAGCACATATATGGTTGAAGCGCCGTTTGCGTTTTGCGAAACCCATACTGCGCTGTCAGCGGATAGTGATGGGTTACTGTTGAGCGGGATGGCCATATGGTCGAACTGCTCCGGCTGGCTGTTGCCGATGTGATAGATGAAGATCGAGCCTTTATTATCTTGCCATAAGATATATCCTTGACCCCGAAAGACCGAGCTTGCAGCAATATCGCCGCTCATGAGTGAGGCTGTTTTAATCTGCTGCGGCTGACCTTGTGTCAAGATGTTCAGCTGCGCTGTATCAATTGTCCCCGACATTGATGCGCTGGAGGCATTGATGCCGCTGGATGCGCTGCTGGCTCCGGCGGCTTCAAACCATGCAATGTTTGCGCCGGAAGCGTCGGGTCCGAATGATGTGTTCGTTGTGGTGATTTGAACTGCCGGAGCGCCGTTTTGGCTGGTCCAAATTGTTCCGGTTGGGGAACCATCGGGTCCGATAGATTTTTCCACCCAATAAGCATTGCCGCCGTCTAAGTACGGATCGACAATAGTAAATGGCGGTTCTGCTACTGCGACGGTTGTATAGGATGCTGTTTGCAAATCTGCAGATTCCTGAATATCGATTAATTCTGTTTGACTGTTGGTAAATTGCAGTACGCTCAGCGCGTTGTTTGCGTTTCCCCAATAAGAAAGTAATTTAGCAACGGTTTGTTCGCCGATTGTTTGCCCGCTAAACACAACGGTTGTATCATTTGTGTCGGCAAACTCTTGGATTCCATCGGCAATGACGATGGGAGATTCGTTCAATGTCCATGCGCCGCCGGGTGAGGCGCTATACCATGTGAGCATATTTCCGTTTAGGTATTGTACGGAAACCGAACCTTTTACTGCGGCAGTTAGCAATGGGTATGTTTTGGCGGAATCGCGATTTCTGGCAAATATCATTGTTTCGTTCGCAGAATTTACCGCAGTGTATGCCACATATTGCTGATCTGCCAAAGCAGAAGTAACTGTTGGGTAGTCTGCTGGGGCAGAGATCCGAAGCGGGGCAGTGGCGCAGTGAATGGAAGTGATGCAGAAGCTATCGTTTGGAACGGCCAGCGAAGTTGTTGAAAGCGCTGTGAATCGTGTTAGGAACATGATAGCTAATATAGCGGCGGCGCTGGCAATGGCTGTGAATTTGCCGAAGATAATTGTACGCGGGCGCGCTGCGGTGGTAGAAATTTCACCGATGCGTGTTGCGGAACTCAATTTTATAGCTGCAGGTTTGGCGCTTGGAACGGCGGGTTGATTATTGCGAAGTGAATCTTGTAATTGTTCGGCGCGAATTGCAGCAAAAACACGGCTGCGAAAGTCAGCAGGAGGCTCTATTGAAGGCAATTGGCGAATTTTTTCACCGGCTTCTCGCGCTTCACTTTCCCATTTGCGGCACGCTGCGCATGTCAGCAGATGTTTGCCGATTGTTTTTTGTTCTTCACCGGACCAATCGCTGCGGCGATAGGCGGCCAGATGTATGCGTACTTCTTCACAATTCATGATTTTGCCGATTCCTGTTTATATAAGGCTATAAATTTTTCGCGTGCGCGCATAAGGCGCATTTTCACAGCTGATGCGCTAATTTCAAGCATTTCCGCAATTTCGTTGCAGGAAAAACCCTCATTTTCGTATAGCAGCAAGCAAATGGTGTATTTTTCTGGCATCATTTCGAGTACACTTTGAATAAGATCTTGATCTGCTATATGCTGCTCGAATCTGCCGCCATCGTATTGGCCGAAGGCACTGGAAACGGCAGGTTTAGCAGTTTCTGTTGCGTCATCAGCTTGTGTGGGCAGTCCTGCTCCAATGCCTCTGTCGTCGCCAAACATGGATAAAGGCAGCCATGTAATTAACTTACGGCGGCGGATGCTATCGGTTGCGGTGTTAGACGCAATACGATATATCCACGAGGAAAGCGCTTTGGGTTGGATAATTGCCCCGTTTGTTAAAGCTTTATATGCTTTTACGAAAACATCCTGAGCTAAATCATACGCCTGCTCGCGGTTTCCAACTAATCGATATAAAAAATTGCATATCGGTGTTTGAAATCGCGTAAAAATTTCTTCAAACTGTGTGATGTCTATCGGTTGCAGATCCGGCTGTTGCAGATCTTCTTCTTCAGTATCAGCAACATCATCAGTTTCTAGGAAAACGCTTTCATTTTCATCATTGCTGTTTGTTTGGCTCAGCGAAGAGATCATGTCATGTTCCTGTGATTGAGCAGATGGAATATTTTCGATTTCGATATTGACCTTATTACAGTCATCATCATCTGAATTCTGTAAATGTACTCTATCATTCAAAACGGAGAACTCCCCATAATTGTCACATATTGTTTTTTTGCTATGAAAACATATTCATCCTTATGGCGCATATCTTTTGCAATTTTGCAAAAATCCTAACGTTTATATTTTATCATTTTATGTTCTAGTTTTAAATATGTTGAATGGAAACATAATGCGTCAATCTGAATCTGAAAAAAGACAATATTTGACGCTATTGTGATGTGCGGGTGATTTTCGTAATGGCGCAAAAACGACACATGCGCGCGTTTCCCTGCAATAGCATATTTGCTGAAAGCCGGATATTGTTTTTGCCGCAGAAGTTGTATAATTGATAGAGATTTTTATTGATATTGGTAAATTTTGCGGAATCTTTAAAAAGGGGGCAGTTAGATGACACAGCATATAACATATTCTCTGCTGGTTCCTCCGGCTCCGTGGAAGCTTACGGGTTCAGCGCTGTTTATTGCCGGATGGCTTTCGCCGCGCGCATTGGCAGATATTCGGCGTGAGTATGGCGAGCAGCCGGCGCTGCAAAACTTGGTTATGGGATTTTTCGCTTCTTATAGTCACACACCAATTGGGCCGTATCAGGAGTATTTTATTGGCTCCGGACCCAAATGGAAAGTTTTGCCGACGCTGAAAATATACAATAGTTTTGTTTCTACAGAACTTGCCCATACTGCTGGCAGGTTGCTGTGGGGCGCGCCACATATATCATCTGGGGTTGCTATTGCCAAATCGGGAAATGATATCGAGGCAAGTGTGCAAAGTGAGCATGAAGTATTTACCCTGAAGGGTTGCGATATGGGCAGGTTTCTGCCACTGGCGGCGCCGGGGCTGCCGGTATACACCGAACGTGGGCCGCGGCGGCAGCTTTTTTTTGTATCGGTATCTGCCGGCTCTGTTCGGCGTGTGCGTCTGCAGATTGAAGCATGTCACACGGAAAATTCTTTATTGATGCGTTTATTGCTGCGCGCGCCGCATATAGCGTTATATAGTGGAAATATGCGGATGAAAATTTCTCAGTCATTTGATATTCTATGACTGGGAAATAGCAGAAAGGATATGAAATTGATATGTTTTTAGATATGGAAGGGACGCCGATTATCCAGTGGG
>JAKAOI010000032.1 GCA_021812265.1 Chloroflexota bacterium
TACGATCTTCTTATGCTGACTTTGGCGCTTTTGCATGGCATGAATGGTATGCGTGTTATCGTGATAGATTATATTCGCGGCAAAGGCTGGCGCCTTGCGTGGATGTCTTTTTTAGGTATCACTACACTGGCGTTTTGGCTGATGGGCACAATAACCATTATTGCGTTTAACCCTAATCAATCAACATATGCTGCATTTTTTGGGGCGTTATTCCATCATTAATATTGCTGCATAGCAGGATTGTTGTTTCGTATTGAGCTTTTTGCAAAGCCCAGCCTTGTATTATGCTGTGTTTGCTCTGCAAAAGCGAACACTTTAGGAGATGAAAATATGCCATACCACAAGTTCGATGTTGTAATTGTTGGCTCCGGTGGCGCAGGGTTAATGGCGGCTATGCAGTTATCACATAAATACAGTGTCGCTGTTGTTTCTAAACTATACCCCACACGCTCTCACACCGGCGCCGCGCAAGGCGGTGTTGCCGCTGCATTGGGCAACCAAGAAGAAGATCATTGGCAATGGCACATGTTCGATACGGTAAAAGGCGGCGACTACCTCGTTGACCAAGACGCCGCAGAAGTTCTGGCCCGTGAGGCTATCGACGCCATTTATGATCTGGAGCATTGGGGGCTGCCGTTCAACCGCACAGCAGACGGCAAAATTGACCAGCGCAGATTCGGCGGCCATACCCGCAATTTCGGCGAAGGCCCCGTTATGCGGTCCTGCTATGCGGCCGACCGCACAGGACACATGATTTTGCAGACAATGTTTCAACAGTCTGTGAAAAACCAAGTGCAATTTTTTAATGAATTTCTCGCAACCGATCTCATCATTACAGGGGGACGCGCCTCCGGAGTCGTTGCCTATAGCATTCGCGATGGCGATGTGCATACGTTCAGCGCAAAAGCTGTTGTTTTTGCCACCGGCGGCTACGGCCGGGCATGGCGCATTACCAGCAACGCGCTCGCCTGCACCGGCGACGGCATGTCGATTGCGTACCGCAGTGGCATTCCGCTGGAAGATATGGAGTTTTACCAGTTTCATCCCACCGGCATTTATCATGTGGGAGTTCTGCTTTCCGAAGCGGCGCGCGGTGAAGGCGCATACCTGCTGAACAACGAAGGCGAACGATTTATGATGCGCTATACACCATCTCTGCAAGAATTGGCCCCGCGCGATATCGTTTCCCGAAGTATTGTACAGGAAATTCGCGAAGGCCGCGGTATCGATGGCCAAGATTATGTGTATTTAGACATCCGCCATCTCGGCGCCGAGAAAATTCGCGAAAAACTGCCCGATATTACCGATTTTGCCCGCACCTATCTGCGTATCGAGCCAATTACTGATCCGGTGCCAATTCAACCGACGGCCCATTACGCTATGGGCGGCATTCCCACTAATATTGACGGCCAAGTTATTTTAGATGAGAAAAATACTCCGTTACCCGGATTTTACGCCGCCGGTGAGGCCGCTTGCGTTTCGGTGCACGGCGCCAATCGCCTTGGCACCAATTCATTGGTAGATCTCATCGTGTTTGGTCGCAGAGCCGGTAAACATATTGCCAAAATGCTGGATAGCGGCGAACTGGATTACGCCGAATTACCCGCAAACGCCGATGAACGCACAAAACAGATGATTTCGCGCATCCGCGCCGGCTCCGGCGAACACGCCGAAACCATCCGCGAAGAAATGCGCGATGTGATGACTGAAATGTGCGGCGTAATGCGCACCGAAGATAAATTGCAGCAGTGCGGAGCAAAAATTGCCGAGCTGCAAGCGCGCTATCAAAATATCTCTATTATGGATAAGTCTTCTTCCTTTAATACTGAGATGATGGAAGCGATTGAGCTTGGATATGTTCTAGACTGCGCTGAAGCAACTGTAGAAAGCGCTGCAGCGCGTAAAGAAAGCCGCGGCGGCCACTTCCGTGAAGATTATCCCACAAGGGATGATAAGCAGTTCTTATCACACACGCTGGCCTATCGCAAAGATGACGGCGGGGTAAAAGAACTGCGATATAAGCCGGTTGTTATAACCGAGTTTCAACCCAAAGAACGCAAATATTAATTGAGGGGAGCAACACATTTATGACAACTACTTCAGCGCCAAAAGTTCAAAATGCCCGCGCAAATATGGTGAAACTTACCGTGCGCGTGAAGCGCGGCGCTCCCGGCGCTGCTTCACATTGGCAGGAATATAAGGTTGAGGCAAGCCCTCTTGATAGATTTGTGGATGTATTAAACCATATTAAATGGACTCAGGATGGCACACTAACTTTTCGCCGTTCGTGCCTGCATGGGGTTTGCGGCTCCGACGCAATGCGCATCAACGGCCGGAACCAGCTGGCTTGCAAAACACTCGTCGCAGATCTTGGCTACAAAATCAGCGCCGAGCCGATGTTAGGCTATCCGGTGATTCGTGATTTAGTTGTGGATATGGATCCGTTTTTTGGTAAATACGAAAAAGTGAAGCCATATCTCATCAATAATTCACCTGCGCCCGCAACCGAGCGGCTGCAAACTGCCGATCAACGAAAACGCTTTGACGCCGGCACTAAGTGTATTTTATGCGGCGCCTGCACCGGGTCTTGCCCTTCTATTTGGGCAAATCCCGAATGGGTTGGCCCCGCCGCTATTGTGAATGCGCATCGCTTTATTTTCGACAGCCGCGACGAAGGCGCCGCAGAGCGTTTGCAGATTTTAAGCGACCGCACCGGCGTATGGCGCTGCCGCACCATCTTTAATTGCGCCGATGTTTGCCCGCGTGAAATTCCGGTAACCGACCTGATTGAAGACGTGAAACGCGCCATTATTTACGGTGAACCAGATATTCCCAATACCTAGTTGCAGGTTTTCAACAATGATATGTTTGGCGCCACAGGCAGCAGAGATTCGCTTCTTTCCTGTGGCGCAGCTGGCGCGTAATTGCGTCAGCTTTTTTGTATTCTTTTACAGTTGTGCGTTTCCGCTTTGGACACTAGAAATGAGGTTTTTTCATGGCCGGCCCCGCTTTAACATTTGCAATACAACAAACCGAATCGGCGGCGCGCGCGGGTGTTATCACTACTCCGCATGGCGTAATCACCACACCGATGTTTATGCCGGTTGGCACTTCAGCAACGGTGAAAGCTGTTGCCCCAGATGATTTAACCTCCCTTGGCGCGCAAATTATTCTCAGCAACACCTATCACTTGTTTTTGCGACCCGGTCCACAGATTATCGCAAATTTTGGCGGATTGCACGGCTTTATGAATTGGCAAGGGCCAATCATAACAGATTCCGGCGGCTTTCAGGTCTTCAGTCTTGGGCAAATGCGAAAAATAACCGGCGATAGCGTTATTTTCCGTTCGCACCTAGACGGCGCGCGCATCGAACTAAACCCCAAACGAGTAATGGAAATTGAAGCAATGCTGGGCGCCGATATTATTCTTCCCTTAGATGAATGCCCCCCGTTCCCTTGTGAAGAAACGGTAGCCCGCCGCGCCACCGAGCGAACACACCGCTGGGCAGAAATGGCGCTAAACGCTAAAGTTCGCAGCGATCAGGCTTTATTTGGTATTCCGCAGGGAGGCATGTTTGCGGAACTGCGCCACCACAGCGCGGAAACTATCGGCGCACTGCCGTTTGATGGCTTCAGCATCGGCGGATTATCTGTCGGTGAGCCGAAACCGGTGATGTGGGATATGCTGGACGCCACAATCAGCGGTTTGCCAAACGCTAAGCCGCGGCATTTATTGGGGGTTGGGTCTCCCGAAGATTTAGTGGAAGGTATTGCCCGCGGTGTAGATGTTTTTGATTGCGTTTTGCCAACTCGCGCCGCGCGCAATGGCGGCTTATATACCCGGAGCGGCCGTGTCAGCATTCGCACAGCCCGCTGGAAAGAGGAGCGCGGCCCGGTGGATAGCTCTTGCGACTGCTGGACGTGCGCCAACTTCAGCGCCGGCTATTTAAATCATTTGGCGCGCGCCGAAGAGCTGCTCTTCTTCCGTTTAGCAAGTATTCATAATCTGCGGTTTTTAATTCGTTTGGTTACTGACGCGCGCGCGGCAATTGTAACCGGTAATTTTGCCGCTTGGCGCGCAGAATTTCACGCGGCGTATCGGCCGGCGTCTGCCGAAGCCAGCGCACAACAGCGCGAGAAATGGCGCGCTAAACATGGCGTTAACCCTGATATGGCGCATGAAAACATCCGCCAAGATGACAAAAAATTATGAGTAAATTTCTATCAGGCTATGCTATAGCGCGTATTGCCTATCCATACGGATGCATATGAAAAACCACGTTGCCGCCGGTGTATATCGTATCGGTAATGGTAAAAAGCTGCTCCAGCCGATGCCGCTGCTCCGGCAGCCGCCGCGTTTTAAAAATATTTATTGCCGCAGATCCGCCGGGAACAAGGCGCTGAACAATATCACGCAAAAAATCTGTGCTGAAAGTTCCGTGCGCCATAGCGCCGCCGGTATACATATCGATGCAAATATAATCAAACGCCGTATCGCAGGTTTTAATCCACGCAAAGGCGTCGGCGACGACAACGGTAACATTCGGCAGACTGCGCAATCCAAACTCGTCCAACGCCAGCTGCGCCACCCGCGGATCTATTTCTACAGCAGTGATGGCAATGGGGCCGCACAGTTGTATCAGCAAATGCGTTACCGCGCCGGCTCCGGCGCCCAAAATCAGCGCTTTCCATGGCTTGCGCCGCGGTGGCAGCAACGCATGCCAAACATCTCCGGCGCGAAGATCTTCTGCGGCAACCGACTGCACATAGCCATCCACAACCAAGGCGCGCCTCCCGTCATTTTCGGTAACTATCAGGGTTGGTAAACGCTGTGAATCCGACATATAAACAGATCAATCTCCATTTCAGCGCGTCTTTTCACTATTGCAGCCCCAGCAGCGCGCTTGTCTCGCGAATGGCGCGCTGCGCTGCCGCGGCGTCATCTTCAGAAAGATCGCCTCGCAGCAGTTCTTCAGTAAACATTTGCAGCAAAGCTACCGCTTCCGGGGTATTCAGGTCTTCCTCCAGCGCAGCCATAAACTGCCGGCGGTACGCAACCGTTTTATCGGTAAATTTCAAATGATTTGTCGGCGCATGGCCGTTTACCGCGCGGTCAATCATATTGGCAATGCGCTGAGAGTCATCCATCTCATCATAAAAAAACTCCCATGGCTCGCGATAATGATGGCGCGCAAGCTCTATACGCACAGCATTGGGTGTGTAGCGTTCCAGCAATTTGCCGACAATAACCAAGTTGCCAAGCGATTTACTCATTTTTTGACCATCGAGCGCAACCATACCAATATGCATCCAAAACCGCACATATGGCCGCTGTCCCGTGGCGTTTTCGGTTTGCGCAATTTCGCTGCTGTGGTGCGGAAAAATTAAATCACAGCCACCGCCATGAATATCAATCTGCGGGCCGAGATATTTCGTCGCCATTGCCGAGCATTCAATGTGCCAACCCGGTCTGCCCTTGCCCCATGGACTATCCCACTCCGCGGGATCACCCTCACTGCTGCCGCGCCATAATAAAAAATCCAACGGATCGCGTTTGCGCGGATCGCCGCCGTTATTGCCGTTTTCGTTTGCGGTGTTCAGCAAATTATCATATCCATTTAATCCGGCCGCTGCCGCCAGCGCCGCATAATTTGGATCGCTTTTTACAGAAAAATAAATCCAGCCGTCGCTGATGTAAGCGTGGCCATTTTGCAGCAGCTTTGCTATCAGCTCGAACATCGCCGGAAGCTCTTCCGAAGCGCGCACAAAATGATCGGGCATAGTTACTTGAATGGATTGCATTTCCCGCACAAAGCGATCGGTTTCCTGCTGAGCAAGTTCTTCCCATGAAATATTGCCAAGTTGTTCTGCTTTAGCAAACAGCGGATCGTCAATATCCGTAACATTTTCTACGAAAGTAACCTTCCAGCCCTTGCTGCGCATCAGGCGGATGAGAATATCAAAACTTGCAAAGGTAAAAGCGTGGCCTAAATGCGCAGTGTCATACGGTGTAACACCGCAAACATACAATTTTACCTCATTGCCGCTAACCGGCTCAAATAGCTCTATTTGCTGGGTCATAGTATCGAAAAGTCGCATATAAAAGCTGGTCTCCTAGGTGATAGCCGGAAGTTGCCGCTATGCGGCGGGTTCGGGCAAGCGGAATAATTTAGCTGCGTTTGCCGTAGTTATTGCGGCAATTTCTTCAAGCGATACGCCGCGCAGTTCGGCAATTTTTTGGGCGACGCGGCGCACTTTAGCCGGCTCATTTCTATCTCTGCGCATTGGGTGCGGCGAAAGATAAGGCGCGTCGGTTTCAATCAACATACGGTCTGCTGGAACCCATGCGGCAACATCAGCAAGAGTTGTATTTGCAGGGTAGGTAACAGGGCCGGCAAAGGAAATATACAAGCCAAGCGCCAAGGCTTCCTCGGCCATAGCTTCATCTCCAATAAAGCAATGCATAACCCCGCGCACAGCGCCATATGGCTGCAAGATATCCATAATTTGCCGATGCGCTTCGCGGCTGTGAATAATAATCGGCATTGCCAGTTCTTTGGCAAGCGTAACTTGCGCGGTAAACGCCCGAATTTGATCATCCGCCGGGCTGAGGTTGCGATAAAAATCCAGCCCAATTTCCCCGATTGCCACTACCTGTGTGTTTTGCGCCAAGCGGCGCAATTCGTTGATAGACGCGGCAGAAAAGCCGGAAGTGTCGTGCGGATGCACACCAACTGCGGCAAAAATATGTTCGGGGCGCTGCTGGGCCAGCTCTATTGCCGCCACACTGGTGGGGATATCGGTTCCCGGGCAAATCATACGCGCAACATCATGTTCCAGGGCATTGGCGATAACTTCTGCGCGATCTTTATTAAACTGGGGCATTTGAATATGTGTATGTGTGTCAGTGATGATCACCGCTTGTATATTTCCCTTATAATTTGTAATGAAATTAGAAAATTCGCCGATACTTTATTTATTATAGCGTCATGCGCAGGTATTTAAGCAAATGCTCTTAGATGACGCCTATAAACGCCAAAGATGTGATACAATAGCAGAGATCTATTTTTCGGCATCGATACTTGGGGCTTTTGCTTCTGGGCCTGCGCAGTAACTTACAAAGCAGACCTTTTTTTGTCAATTCGCCGCTTTAAAATCTGGCGATTGGGTGTATGAGCGCCCTCTGCGTTTCCTCTGTTTTATTTTAGGCAAAAGTTTCCGATACTGTTTCCGATTTTATGTATAACTCTATATTAAGGGAGCGCGCCAATGGGCCGTATGAACTTTAAGGGCAATCCGGGCATGTATGGTGATGTTGCAACGAATCCCCTGCAAAAGGCGCAAATAGCGTTAAGCAATAATCAGCCGATGGTGGCGGAAGATATTTGCCGTAAACGCCTTGAAAAAAAACCAAATGAAGTAATGACCAGAGTTTTGCTGGCTCAGGCTCTTGTACAAATGTCGCGAGCAAAAGAAGCTATTCAGGAACTGGAAGTTGTTTTGAAGGATCAGCCAAATAACGTTGAAGCGCTGCTTATTCTTTCTAACGCATTACTCGCTACAAACCAAATGAATCCACCAAAAGAAGCGGTAGATGTAGCGCGCCGCGCCGTGCAATTGCAGCCAAAAGCCGCGCGGACGCATTTACAGTTGGCGGAAGCGCTGGTAACCCGCAAAGATTCAGACAGCGCCCTTGCGGAAACCGAGGAAGCTATTAAGCTGGATCCGCGAATGGCGCCGGCGTATATGATTCAAAGCATTATATATCTTGAAAAGAAAAATTGGGATGAATGTATTAAAGCGGCGCAATCTGCTGTTCGACTAGATAAAACACTGGGAGCCGCATATTATATCGGCGCACAGGCGCTGGCAGAACAGAAACGCGGCGATGAGGCGCTGGAATATTTACAGCAAGCAGAGCGATATCCTTCGATGGTGTCGCAAGGACAAATTATTGCTGTAAAAAGCACGGTTTACCGCAAACAGCGCAAATACCGCGAGGCATACGCTATTTATCTAAAGCAAGTACGAGAACGTTCTGCAAAAAAGAATCCGTTTGCTCCCGCATTGGCGGCGCTGAATTTCGTCCTAAGCTTTTTCGGCCAAAACGGCCCCTATGTGCTTGTTGGCGTAATTGGTGTGCTGCTGCTGCTCATTCTCTTTGGCGTCAGTAAAATTCCGGTTGTGGGCGGCGGTTTAAATGACGTCATTTTAATCGCGCTGGTCGCTGTTCTGGGCTGGAACGCTGTAAAACTTGCGTCCGGGCAAACAGCCATCAGCCGGCTGACACAGCCACGCCCGGCTGCGTTTGCCGGGGGAGCGTTTGCCGCTACAGCTGCGGCGGTTTTTGGCGTCGCTTGGCTCATTGCAAAATTTACTACACCGGCGCATCACGCGGTTGTTTGGTTTAGCGCGCCATCGTTTGGCTTTTCGGTCGTTTTAGCGCTAACCGTTGGGTTTACCGTGCTGAATTATGCGTAATATATGCAAGGGGAATACGGAAGTTGACTTTTTATTCATTTAAGGGTGTTTGGCCCATTATTGAAGAAGATGTTTTTATTGCGCCCGGCGCAGTAATTATTGGCAATGCGCATATTAAACGCGGCGCAAGCATTTGGTATAATGTTGTTATCCGCGCAGACACCGAGCCGGTTGTTATCGGGGAACGCACAAATATACAGGATAACTCTGTAATCCATGTAGATCCCGGCGCGCCGTGTATTATCGGCAACGACTGCACAGTGGGGCACAGCGCCATTGTGCACGGCGCCTCGGTGGGAAATCATGTATTAATTGCCATGCACGCCACCGTTTTATCTCACTCCGTTATCGAAGATGAATGCCTGATTGCCGCCGGCTCTTTGGTCGCAGAGCATAAACATATTTCGACAAAATCGCTGGTTATGGGCGTCCCGGGTAAAGTGACGCGCCAATTAACCGAAGAGGAACTGAAGCGGATTTATTTAAACGCCGCCGGTTATGAGCGGCTGAGCAAAGAACATCAAGAATCTTTGTTTGCCGCTAAAACCGTGGTGGATGACCTTATCGCCGGTAAAGAATAGCCGCTATTCTAAAACATCGCGGCGATAGGTCAGGTATGTCGCCGCTATCAGGCTTACCACCGTATATATTGCAATCACTGTCAGAGTATTTGTCAAGTCGACATGAATCAGCGGGCCTACACCTGCTGACGCTGGAGATGTGACTGAATTATCTGCAAACACTAACGTCGGGACCAGCTCTTTCGGCAAATAATTTAAGTTTGGCCCCAGAAAATACGCAGAAATATTCATAAGTGAGGTATTATTAAATAATTGGCTGATTAAGGGCAGCAATATCACAGTAAAATTATCCGCCGGGAAGAATCCTAAACCTAAAGATTGCCCAAATGTTAAAGACCGTCCCACTACTGTAAAGAGCGCAGTTATGGCTATGGTTGCCACTGTGTTTATTACCAATGTCAGCCAGTAATACACTGCGGCGCCCCAAAAATCTGCGTTCAGCGAGGTAAATAATACGCTGGAGTGCATTTGCACAGATGTTATCACTATGCCCCACACAGTATCAAACGCAATAAAAACAGCCAGCGCGCCCATAGCCAGCGCAAAAACCGCAAGAAGTTTTGCCCAAAATAAAACTACTTTGTTCACACCACGCGCCAAAATAATGCGAATGGTTCCCTGCTGATAATCTAACCCTATTATCCTTGCCGTAAGTGTTATAAAAAACAACCCGCTAAAAATTCGCAGTAACGCATACGATATTGTCAGCGACGTATAAAAATAATGCGTGGAGTTTGTAGTAAATAATGTTTGCGCGTGTGGCCGCGCTAAAAACGCAATCCACAAAAGCGCTGAAATAAAGGCAACACCGAAAAATAACACCATATGTGTTCGCTGCCGTAAAGCTTTAAAAATTTCGCCTGTTGTTACCCCAAAAAATGAATAAACCGCCGGCTGTTGTGCATCAACATATGCGTTCGCAGGCATTTGGCCTCGCATAGATGTGTTATTCGCGCTCATCGTTTATCTGCCTGCCTTTACTGAATCATTCGTTAACCGTAAAAATACTTCTTCTAAATTTTCTTCTTGCAGCGCAACCAAATCGGGAACAAAACCCGCCGAAACCATAAATCCTATCAGATCTTTTCCGCGGTTTTGCGGCGCTTGGGTTATAATGCGGTTTTGTTCATCTAATAGCGCATCGGCGCCCCACGGCTGTTTGCGTATTGCAAGCAGCGCCGCCGGAGCGTTTTCTGCCGTAACAATAAATTTGCCGCTGCCTTTGGTCAGCGATTCAACAGTGGCGTCGATAATCAATTTTCCATGGTTGATAATGCTTACCCGGCTGCATATTTGCTGAACCTCTGTTAACACGTGGCTGGAAAGAAACACTGTTTTCCCCTCTGCCGACAACTGCCGCATTAAGTCGCGCATCTCTACAATACCGGCGGGGTCCAGCCCATTGGCAGGCTCATCTAAAACCAGCAAATCGGGGTTATTCAGCAGCGCTATCGCCACACCCAGCCGCTGCTTCATACCGAGTGAATAGGTTTGCACGCGATCTTTTGCTCTCGCCTGTAAATCTACGACAGCCAATATTTCATCAATCCGCTTCTCTGAAACGTTCCCCAATATATGCCCGAACGCCCGCAGATTATCGCGGCCAGATAAATATGTGTGCAGCGCCGGCGACTCTATTAAAGCGCCAACTCTGGCCAATACAGCGCTCTTCTGTTGAAGCATTGGTTTGCCAAATAATTCAACAGCGCCGCCGGTCGGCGTTATCAATCCCAATATCATGCGGATGGTGGTTGTTTTGCCGGCGCCATTCGGTCCCAAAAAACCAAAAATTTCTCCTTGCCGCACAGCAATATTCAGATGATCTACCGCGATAAGCGAGCCATATGTTTTACTTAAGTTTTTTATTTCCAACGCCGGAGCGCTGTTTGACTGTGTTGCTGCCGCAAAATTTGCTTGCGGCGCTGCGCTGTTCATAAGATATTCCTCTCTTTGCCGGAAAATCTGCGCGCATGCAAAAAAAATATTTGCTTGAACTCTGCCGGCGTTATAAACTATAGCATATGGAAATGAAACCATCGTGAAATAACAATGAAAGTTGTATGAAATTTTATCAGTGAAAAATAAAAATTACCCTATTGACAGCCTTATTCATGTCGTGTATAGTGAAACAGTGCGACTTTACGCATACAATTTATTCATAAAGTAAGGAGCTTTTATGCACAAACCTCTATTAT
>JAKAOI010000033.1 GCA_021812265.1 Chloroflexota bacterium
GTCTTTACCGGCGCTTACTGCGCCCCGGCTGAATCGTTCAATCAACATACGTAATTTTTCATCACTGGCGCCAACCGATATCAGGCCATCGGCAAATTTACCGGTTTTTTCGCTGTTTATCGGCCCAGAAGTAGCCACATATATGGGTGGAGGCGTGTCGGGAAGCGTATATAATTTGGCGCTTTCCAGCGTAAAATGGCTGCTGTTGTGCTTTACAACCTTACCGGTAAATAGTTTTTTGATAATTTCAATCGCGTCAAACAACTTTTCTGAACGCTGCGGCGCTTCGGGCCAATAGCCGCCTACTATATGTTCATTCAACGCTTCACCGGCGCCAATGCCAAGATAAAACCGCCCAGGATACATAGTTGCCAGCGTAGCTGACGCTTGCGCTATAATTGCAGGATGGTACCTATACCCCGGCGCTGTTACTCCCGTGCCAAACCGCAGTGATGTTGTTTGACCCACCGCGCCAAGCCAAGCCCACACAAACGCAGACTGTCCCTGAGATGGTGTCCATGGATGAAAATGATCCGACGCCATAAGCGCTGTAAACCCTGAATCTTCCGCTTGACGCGCGTAGCGCAGCAAATCAGTGGGATGAAATTGTTCAAACATTGCGGCGTATCCCACACCATACGGTAAATTTGCCATTATCGGTCCTCCAATATAGTGAGTATTTAGCGAAACATATCTTGTTCCGGAGGCATTACTAAGTCTTGCGCTCTGCCGGCGGCAGTTTCCCATGAATAGCCTCGCACAACAACAACGGGGCGTTTATCCAGTTTGCGGCTGAGCAATTCCGCCGCCGAAGCTATTTCATCGGCTATAGCGAGCACCGTTACCCGTAATTCATGCCCGCTGGTGTCTGCTTTGCCGCGATAATCCGCAAAAAGAGCTAGTTGCGCGGCGCCAATCGCAATATTAATAATGCCTTTGCGCCATGGCCTGCCAAAACTATCCGTTATAACTACCGGAACCGTAAACCCCAACGCCTGAGATAACGACTGCGATATATTCATTGCGGAAACGTCGGGATCTTCTGGAAGCAGGCAAACAACATCATCGCCGGGAATATTGGAAGCGTCTACGCCAGCGTTGGCGCACACAAACCCATGTTTCGTCTCACAAATCATAATACCATGATCCATGCGGACTATTCTTTTGCTTTCCCGCAAAACTACCTCTACCATACGAGGATCTTTATCCCATTGGGCGGCCCACTGCACGGCAAACTCCGAAGGGATTATATTGCGCAAGGAAAGCAGCCTGCCTTCGGCTTTCGAGACAATTTTTTGCGTCACAACAACAATATCTCCCGTTAGCACAGGGCGGTGTTCCGCTGATTTAAGAATGAGCGCCGGAAGATCATCGCCAGGCGTGACTTCGGGTATTCCATCAAGAGCAAATAATTCCAATGAATCAGTCATGCCCTATTTCCTTTACTATGTCTAGATGGCTGGTCAAGTATTTCTACAAAGATTTTTTTCAGATGCGCAAGGAAAATACCTCCTCGCGTCTTGCGCAGGAACTAGTTGCCCCGATAACCCCTGCTCATATGCAACCGATGCTCCATCTGCTGCAAACGCTGTCAGGCGTTGCGATAATTGCCTGTACAACCTGCTAATACTAAGTATACATGGTTATAACCCATATTTCGCAAGACAAGAAAACAAAAAAACTATTCGAGAGCTGATCTCTGCAATTCAGTTCAGTTAAAAATGAGCTATTTGCCGCTGCATATCCCGCCAAACATGCGCATGGCGCGTTTGCAGCCAAATAACATCTTCAATAGTGTCTATATCGTGGATAAAGGCGTCATACCGCAAAGATATACTTTGCATATTCCTCATATGGGCTTCTTGCGTATGCAACATGCGACTGTTCGGACCAAAATGAAATTGAAAATCTGGCGCCATATATAATCCCAGAGCATTTACACCGGTTTCATAATGATCATGCGCAATTACTGCGCAGGAATTGCTCCGCCATTCGGTTTCGTGATACAACTCACGCACAGCCGCAGAGGAAATAAGCGGTATATCCGCATTAACTGTATAAAAAGCCTGAACATCCATCTCCCGCTGAGCAAAATCCAAAGCAAAATCCAAACCTTCATTTAACCCGTTGTTGGGTTGCCGCAGCGTAATAATACGAGGATATATTTCCGCCACCAACCGCAATAACTCTGGGTCCGGTGAAAGCAGAGCCACCGCAGAGACAGGATCTGCCTGTACGACTGCGGCAATCACCATTTGGGCAAGCGCCCAAACCAGCCCATTCACCCAATCACCAGGAAAAGCTGCGCGCAGCCGTGTTTTTCCGTTGCGCAACCCTCGCATTGGGATAACCACAAGGCGGCGTGTTGGTGTCTTTGCGCTATCCATAGGGTTATTCATAACATAAAATATAACAAAATTTCAGCGTCTGCGTGTATAGTCCACATTCTGCAATATTCCTTATCGGATCAAAAAAACTGATTTTCTATGGATCTGCAGATATATTATCAGGACTTTCGCTGCAACATGGAAAATCGGGGATGTACAAGGGGCGGCTCCCCTTGTACGGGGTTCTGGGGTGTCCTCAGACCTCCCTTTGTTGCAGCATGCGCTGCTCTTTCAAGTGAAAGTTCTAATCATAAAAAACGCCGGGCGCAGCCACATATCCCAAAACAAATCTATCACAGGGGCGGAGCAACAATTCACAAGAGACAATCGCTTGCTCTTTTTGAATCATTGCTCAATCCAATGACATGTTTCTATAAATTATGCTTTACAAACATAACCAACCCGGATCTTTAAGCGTTATCAGATGGATTGCGCCATCCACCGGTTTGCGCAGCCAATGTATCAGCCTCTGTCGGCCCCCATGATCCCGGAGTATACGGAAATACCGGCAAATCTTGGTTAAGAATTGGATCGACAATGCGCCAGGCCTGCTCTACTGAATCTTCACGCACAAACAGTGATGGGTCGCCGCGAATTGCGTCACCAAGCAATCTTTCATATGGCTCTTCTTCATCGGGATCGCAGTGTGTTGCAATAAGATCGACTGTTTCGCCGCGCATTTCCTCTCCCGCCGCTTTCGCGTTTGCGCCGATAGAAATAATCGTGTCGGGTGTAATACGAAAACGGATATAATTCTTGCGAATCGAGCCGTTATGACCAAAAACATCTTGTGGAGGATTTTTCAGGAAAACGGTAATTTCAGTAACCGTAACCGGAAGATTTTTACCGGCGCGAATATAAAATGGCACGCCAGCCCAGCGCCATGTATCTACCATAAACTTTATGGCGGCAAAAGTTTCAACAGTTGAATTTGCGGCAACTCCCGGATCTTGAAGGTAGCCAACATATTGCCCGCGAACAACAGACTGCGCATCCAACGCATTAATGGATTTAAGAATACGCGCTTTTTCATCGCGGATAGCCTCAAAATCTTTGCCGTCACTTACGGGCGCCTCCATTGCTAACAGAGCCACCAATTGCAGCAGATGATTTTGAATAACATCGCGAATAGCGCCGGCCTCTTCATAAAATTTGCCGCGATCTCCTACGCCGAATTTTTCCGCCATAGTGATTTGCACGCTATCCACAAAATTTTGATTAAGAATCGGCTCAAGAAACGAATTTGCAAAGCGGAAATACAATAAATTCTGAGTCGGTTCTTTACCAAGATAGTGATCGATGCGGAAGATAGATTCTTCTGCAAAAACCGAATGTAAAATCGTGTTTAACTCTTGCGCCGACGCAAGATCCCTCCCAAACGGCTTTTCTACGATGATGCGAGCTGCGCTGCAGTCTCCAGATTTGCCAATCCCTTCTATAACAGGGGCAAACAACGTTGGGGGAATTGCCAAGTAAAAAATGGGGCGCTGCGCGCCGGCTAAAGCGGCGCGAATTTGGGTATACACATCGGAACTGTGATAGTCTCCCGAAATATACCGCAGACGCGCGCGCAGTTTTGCAAACACCGTTTCGTCAATCTGACCTGTGGCTGCAATACTTTCGTAGGCGCGTTGCCGCAACTGATCGTCTGTCCATGGCCTGCCGGCCACACCAATAATCGGAGCGTCGAAGTGGCCGCGCCGAAACATGGCGTAAAGCGCCGGAAAGATTTTTTTATACGCCAAATCTCCCGTAGCGCCAAAAAAGACAAATGCGTTTGAGGTGGGTATAGACATACTATTTATTTCCCTGCCGGTTTCTCCAAATGGCCGCCAAATTCAAAGCGCATGGCGGAAAGAATTTTATCGGCGAAATCTGATTCACCGCGCGAGCTGAAACGTTCAAACAACGCTGCGCTCAGCACATGCGCGGGAACCGATTCATCAATGGCGGCAGACACCGTCCACCGACCTTCACCGGAATCTGACACACGGCCGCTGAAATTCTCAAGATTGGGGCTTTTCAGCAAAGCGCTGGCGGTAAGGTCTAGCAGCCACGATGAAACAACGCTGCCGCGGCGCCACAGTTCGGCAATATCGCGCAAATTCAGATCATACTGATAATATTCAGGATGCTCCATGGGTGATGTTTCCGCGTCGATATCGCATTGATGCGCTCCGACGTTTGCGTGCCGCAAAATGTTTAACCCTTCGGCGTAAGCCGCCATTAAACCATATTCTATCCCATTATGCACCATTTTAACAAAGTGGCCGGCTCCGTTGGGTCCGCAGTGCAAATAGCCTGCTTCAGCTGTGCCACCGATTGCTTCGCGGCCTTCTGTTCGCGGAGCTGTTTCAATTCCGGGAGCCAATGTTTTAAACAGCGCGTCTAAATACGCAACAGTTTCCGGCTCGCCGCCAATCATTTGGCAATAGCCGCGCTCTAATCCCCATACACCGCCGCTTACGCCGGCGTCTACATAATGGATGCCATATTCTTTCAGCATTTTTGCTCTGCGAATATCATCATGATAATGTGAATTGCCGCCGTCTACGATAATATCATCTTTTGCCAGCATAGGAATAAGCTGCTGCAATGTGCTGTCTACCGAAGCCACCGGTGTCATCAGCCAAATAACGCGGGGATATGGCAATTGGCTGACCACTTCTTCTAATGTATGCGCGCCTTTCGAGATTGCTTTATCATCCAGCAGCGCTTGTACCGTTTCCCAGTGGCGGGCATAGCCCACTACCGAATGCCCGGCCTGCAGCCAGCGGCGCGACATATTGGCGCCCATTCTGCCTAAGCCGATTAAACCAAGTTCCATTGTACTGTAATATCCTTTCAAAGGTTTGCAAGTGCGCGAAACAAATTTACGGCGACTTCATTGTCTGCCGGCAAGGCAAAGTGAGGAAAGCGCGCTCCATCCTCCATATACACTATTATATTATACGGCGAGGCGCCAGATTGCCTCAAATCAGTGTTTTCTTTGTTATCGGTAAAACAAGCAGCAATTATGAAGCAATTGATACCATCTTTGCAGGGTTTGGGTTTGCTCTTTCAATGTTCAATATTTGGACACAACGCCGCCAAAATCATTAGCAATTCTCCCAAATCCCCAAAATATTGCGCCGCATATTCTAAATATATCTCGCTATACATCTATTTGAAGGCGCGCAATATATTTGCCGTCAGCAGAAATATGAAGCGCCGCCTAATACGCAAAATTTGGGTTTTTATTAAAGAATATTTGCTGTTTTCCCAAAATTTCCGGACTAGGCGGACGCATGCACATAAACAAGCTAATAATCTGTGGCGCCACAGATTAACTTATGCCTTCAGCCGCGCCGCAAAACGGCCAATACGATTGATGGCTTCTTCAATTTTATCGTAAGCCGCACAATATGCGCAGCGAATATGTCCGGCGCCGCGTGCGCCAAACGCAGATCCCGGAACTACGGCAACCTGTTCTTCGCGCAGCAGTCTTTCCGTAAAAGTTTCATCATCTAAACCGGTCGATTCTATTGAAGGAAACGCATAAAACGCGCCGGTCGGCTCGTGGCAGCTAAACCCGATGGAGCGAAATCCCTCCACAATCATTGCGCGGCGGCGATTAAATTCTGTGTGCATTTCCTGCACATCCGGCTCACCAAATTTCAGAGCCTGCGCCGCCGCCGCCTGCGCATTGGTAGGAGCGCACATAATGGCGTATTGATGGATTTTCATCATTGCTTCCAGAATATTTGCCGGCCCTGCGGCATACCCAACGCGCCACCCTGTCATAGCGTATGCTTTTGAAAAGCCGTTTAAAACAATGGTTCTTTCCCGCATACCGGGCAATGACGCAATAGAAACATGTTCTACACCATACACCAAACGGCTGTAAATCTCATCGCTCAGCACTATCAAATCGTGCTCTACCGCCAACGCAGCAATTTTCTCCAGTTCTTCGCGTGAAATGACCGATCCCGTGGGGTTATTGGGAGATCCCAACAGAATAAGCTTCGTTTTGGGCGTAATCAGCGCGGCAAATCGCTCGGCTTTCGGTTCATAATTTTCCTCGGCAAAGGTCGGAACCGGCACGGCCGTCCCGCCGGAAAAAACAATATCGGCTTCATACGCCACATATCCGGGGTCGGGTGTCAGCGCTTCATCACCGGTATCTAACAGCGCGCGCATAGCGTCATCCACTGCTTCGCTCACACCCACCGTGACCATAATTTCCGTTCGCGGATTATAAGATACACCTATTTGGCGCTGCAGTTCTTCCGCAATAGCTTCGCGCAGATCGATCGTGCCCCAATTAGATGTATAGTGAGTTTCGCCGCGTTCAATAGATTGTATTCCGGCGCGGCGAATATGGTCTGGTGTGGTAAAATCCGGCTCGCCGACACTTAAAGAAATAACATCGGGCATTGCAGCGGCAATATCAAAAAACTTCCGAATGCCCGAAGGTTTCACTTTCAAAGCGCGTTGAGATAAATATTGGCGTGATTTTGCTGTATCCATAATAATCTTCTTTCTGCAACATGTGTATCAGCTGCTTCGTTTGCGTTCAAGCGCATATGCAGCGCAGATTTGCGTGGCATACACCATAAAAGGTGTTTGCTTGAAGTAGGCTATTGATTAAAAAAATGCGGCTAAGAGCAGAGCGAATGGATGAAACACCGGTCGTTATTTCATCCATTTTCAACACAAACACTACTATTGGCGTTATAGCACGCTGCAAAAAGAGTTGCAACTAGCCCCAAAAAAACCGTCTGTTTTTATTGATTCGGAACAACCGGACCAATATAGCAATAAGAAAGATCTTGCGCACAAAACCACGCAATTTCACCGGCTTTTGCCGGCTCGCGATCTATCTGTACAAATACGCTTGCCGGAAACAGCCGCGCCAAAGACGAACTAAATAATATATGATATGTATTGCCGCCTGAGGTAATTGCTCCGGATAATTTAGTGTCTTCTGGGGCAAAGTGATTCATAATTGATTCAGCCTGTAAAGCAGTCCAAGAAGAACCGGATGCCGGCTCGATATGCGCCGCGCTGATAAGTGTCGATCCGGTTGCGCTGCGAGTTAAAAACGCAAAAACATACACAGGTATCCCCTGAATTGTTGCGTTAAACGAAGCGTTATCGCTGAATTGCTGAACCGGCGCGCCATACGCTGCAGAAAATTGGCCAAGCGTTTCACCTAGCTGAGGGCCGGAACCATATATTGGTGTGGGGGTAAGGGTTGGCAATGGGGTAAAGGTTGGCTTAGAAGCAAACGGAACGGCGCTGCCGCCGCCAGGAGCCGCAACTACAAATATCGTTAAAGCAATAATAGCAATTAACGCTGTGAACAGCGCCGCCAATATGAGTATTCTGCGATTTTTAGTTAAAGCAGTGAAACTAAACGAGGACTCCACTGCAGGTTCCACAGATTTCCGTACTAGAGGAACTTCCGGGGGGGGCTTAACAATTGGCTCGGATACTTTCAGTGAAACGGGTGTATGTACCGCAGACATTCGTTCCGTTTCTTTATCCGAAACAAATGTGTTTTTCTTATCATTTTGTATTGGGTTTCGAGGATCCATCTTTTCAGCTCATTTCTCAATTACACACATTAATAAAACAAATGTTAACCAATTGCCAAGCAATACAGCTGCTATATTTCTTTATCTTGGCGCCGCTCACACACGGCGACACTTGCAGCATCCTGTAGCCAGCCTACCAAAATCAGATATTCATGTCAATTGACTAAGGACCATTGTAGAGGCGCTGAATAGCACAAAATTATTTTGCCAAATAGTATGCGCCAGTCAGTTCACTGGTTTAAAAATTCACTTTACCATGCTTTCAGGCAGGGATATAATAAGAGACGCGCAAATTCATTGCGCAGAGACACAAGGGGGAGTAATCAACTATTTTTTTTGTGGCGCACATGCGCTAATTAATCCATAAAAATAAGAAAGCACAACGCAGAGCGGCATACACCGCAATCATACCCGCTCTGCTTTCAAGCGGAAAATTTTAATCATAACAACCCTTGCACAGGGAGCATATCCTTATTCAATTAACGCCGCTGCGAAGTTCCAATAAAATTTTGCGAAGCGCCGCGGCGCGGCCTTGGTACCATTCTGTCGGATACACTTGTTGGGAAAGCATGGGTAATGCGTGTTCATCTCTATTTGCGTGAACAGCAGAGTGTTCGAGTAAAAATATTTCGCGGACTATTTTCCGCTCAGATGGCGCTGGCCAGCCACGCTGCAGCGCTTCGTTATGCATACGCAGCATACTGGAATAGCCCAAAGAAAAATATTTATTTTCCTGTGAAGTCATCTTGCAATATCTTTCTTCCCTTAGCATAAATCTTCAAAACATTCGTGTACAAAAACCACATGAGACGCAATATCGGCGCTATCTCGACCGGGATACGGCGCAACATACTTGCGCAAGAAAAATAATTCCTTGCGCGTTGCATGTACATGCGGAAATCTATGCGCAAATTTCTTAATCAGATTGTACCGTAGATGACGGGATCGATTCAATAAGCGCAACAGCCATGCAGGCGATCCCCTCTTTGCGTCCGGTAAAGCCTAGCCCATCTGTTGTTGTTGCTTTAACGCTCATGTTTTGCATAGATATTTGTAATATTTCAGCAAGACTTTGGCGCATATTCTCTACAAATGGACTAAGCTTTGGCGTTTCAGCGACAATAACCGCGTCTATATTGCCAATTTGCCAGCCGTTTACTTGCAACAAATAAAGTGTATGCCGCAAAAATACACTGCTGGGAGCGTTTTTCCACCGCTCATCACTCGAGGGAAAATGTTGGCCAATATCGCCAAGCGCAGCAGCGCCCAATAATGCGTCGGTAATTGCGTGTATCAGCGCATCGGCGTCGGAATGACCATCTAACCCCATAGTATGGGGTATTGCAACGCCGCCCAAAATCAGCGGACGATTCGGAACAAACGCATGAACATCATACCCGACACCAATTCTCATTTAGTTCACCTTTTTCGCAGAAACTACTTTAGCTTGGGTAAACAGCAGCAAATAATCACGGCCACCGGCTTTAGAATCTGTTCCGGACATATTAAAGCCGCCAAACGGATGCGCGCCTACCAAAGCGCCTGTGCATTTGCGATTGAAATATAAATTTCCCACATGGAATACTTCTGCCGCGTGCGCCAGCCGTGTTTCATCGCGGGAATATACCGCTCCGGTCAGGCCATATTCTGTGCTGTTGGCAATATGCATAGCGTCTTCAAAATCCGAAGCTTTAATCATGGCCAGCACCGGACCAAAGATTTCTTCTTGCGCAATACGCGCCGCGCCATCCACATTTGTAAAAATTGTAGGCGGAATATAATAGCCTGCGCGACCGGCGTCTTCACCGCCAAGCGCAAGTGTAGCCTCTTGTTGGCCAATAGCAATATATTCGCGGATTTTTTGAAACGCATTCGCGTCAATTACGGGACCAAAACCAATACCTTCAACTTCAGGATCCCCGATAACAATTTTTTGCGCAATCTGCAATGCTTTTGCCACAACTTCGTCATATACCTGCGCAACAATAATTGCCCGCGAACCAGCCGAACACTTTTGTCCCTGGAAGCCAAACGCCGAAGAAACTATTCCGGCCGCGGCGGCGTCAAGATCTGCTGTTTCGTCTACAACGATTGCGTCTTTGCCGCCCATTTCAAGAATTGCCCGCTTAATCCAAAGCTGCCCCGGCTGATGCTCTGCCGCCAGTTTATTGATGCGCAGCCCTACATCGCGCGATCCGGTAAACGCAATAAACCGTGTACGTTTATCGGCAACCAAATAATCTCCGATTACGCTGCCGGAGCCGGGCACAAAATTAATAACACCTTTGGGTAAACCAACCTCTTCCATAATAGCCACAAAGCGCGCCGCTATAACTGCGGATGTGCTGGCCGGCTTTAACACCACTGTATTCCCTGCTACGACAGACGCGGTTGTCATTCCCGCCATAATAGCCATTGGAAAATTCCATGGAGGAATAACAACGCCAACACCCAATGGAATATACGTTAATTTATTTTCCTCTCCCGGGATATGCGTAATCGGCTGTTCTTGTGATAAGCGCCACATTTCCCGAGCATAAAAATTAAGGAAATCAATGGCTTCCGCAACATCAGCGTCGGCCTCTACCCATGTTTTGCCGGTTTCAAACATCAGCCAAGCGTTTAATTCCAAACGGCGTTGGGTCATCAATTCCGCGGCGTCGATAAGATATTGTGCGCGCTTTTCCGGTGGGGTAAACCGCCAAGTTTCAAAAACTTCTGCGGCGGCGGCAAGCGCTTTATCGGCGTCTTCCCGCGAAGCGGATGAAAGAACACCCACAACCTCATCTGGCCTTGCAGGGTTAATAGAGGTAATTGTTGCGGAAGTATGAATTTTTTCGCCATGAATAATTAACGGATATGAAACACCTAACTGATTGCGCACCCGCTCTACAGCTTCGCGCTGTGCAGCGGCGTTTGCAGGGCTGCTATAGTCAGTTAACGGAGTATTAACAAATTCAGAGCTAAGACGATCTGATAAAGTAGCTGTCATTGTGATGGCCTTTCAGACACATTTCTGATGAAATGGTTGCGGCGCAACGCTGCGCGGAAACCAAAAGCAGCGGCGCGGAATGGCGCCGGCTTTCATTTCAGTATATCATTTTACGGCGGCGCTGTTAAAGCGCGCTGGGTTTATCCAGTCGATAGGTAATCGTTTCATGCCCATACAGGTCTTTGCGGCGCAGACCGGAACGATACCCGCGGCTTGACCAAAATGCGATAGAGAT